>JAYSXU010000117.1:0-5869 GCA_043716965.1 Fimbriiglobus sp. | reverse complement strand
CGCCCCCGTGCGGTCGTGCTTCAACTCGCCGGCCTTCACGTCGGCGATGACCTCGGCGAGCGGCACCGAACCTTCGACCGCGGAGCCGCCGATCTTCTTGCCCTTGAACTTGGGGTCTTCGGTCCGGCCCACCTGCGCGAAGAAAGCTGATGTTTCAAAGTACTGGTCCTGCGTCCATTTCTCGAACGGGTGGTCGTGGCACTTGTTGCAGTTGAACCGGATCGCCAGGAACAGTTGCGTGGTGTTTTCCATTACCGCGTCGGGACTTCGCAAAGTCTTGTAATACGCGGCGGGTGGGTTCTCCACGTTGGAACCACTGGCGGTTAGCACCTCGTAGGCGAACTGGTCGTAAGGCATGTTCTTGGCAATCGCGTCGCGGATCCACTTTTGCAGGGCCTTCGCCCCCACGTCGCCGAGGAACTTGCGGTTCACTTGCAATAGGTCGGCCCATCGGTTCGTCCAATGCTCGATGAACGCCTCGCTACCGACGAGTTTGTCGATGACTTCATCACGCTTAATTTTCGTGACACGGGTGTCCAACAGAAACTTCCGCACCGCTTCGGACGTGGGGGGTAACCCGGTCAGGTCGATGTGGACTCGGCGGAGAAAGTCGGCGTCGTCGCAGAGTTCACTCGGTTGAATTTTCACGAGCTTGAGTTTGGCATCGACGAGGTCGTCGATGTAATTCTGCACGGGTAATTGCTTCCAGGCGAAGCCGGAGCGATCCCCCATAATGATGGCCGTACTCGCGGCGTAACCGCCTTCGTACCGGGCCAACATCGTCGTTTCCCCACGGCGAACGGCGGTCATCAGCCCAGTTTTGTCCACGGTCGCCACTTCGGTGTTGCTGCTTTCAATGAACGCCTCACTCGAAACATCCCGCTTCGTGCCGTCCGCGTAAGTTGCGATGACGGCGAACTGTTGTTTCATCCCCGGAAGCGGGACTGTGAGGTTCTTTGGGAAGACTTCGACTGACGTGACCCGTGTCACTTGCAGATCGAGCTTCACGCCGTCCGCGATCCAACTGTGAATCAGTTCGTAGTAGGGATCACCGATTTGCATGGTCACGATGCCCGCGTGGGGAACGCCGCCGGTCGGCTTCAACAGCATCAGGCTCCGTTCGGGTGCGGCCCGATTGAACCGGCGACCTTCGAGGTCGTCCGTTAATGCCCGGTGATCGAAAATCGGGTCGTAGCCACGCAGCGAGAGTTTGAACCCGTTCTTCCCTTGTGCGCTACCGTGGCACGTCCCCGCGTTGCAGCCCGTCTTCGAGAGGATCGGTTGCACATCTTTCACGAAACTGGCTGGGTACGCCGATTTCATCCCGGCGACATTCAGCGGAATCATCGCCGTCTTGCTGGCAAACTGGATCGTGACTTGTCCGGTACCATCCGCAATCGGGCGGACCGTCCCGGATGCGGAAATTTTCGCCACGTCTTTCGGCAGTTCGATCGTTGCCATCCGGGTGGCATCGACGACTTCCCCACTTTCGAGTTTTGCCAGCACCACGAGTTGCGAATAGGCAAAGGGCGTATTGAGTTCGATCGTTGTGGGACGGACTTCGAGCGATGCCACTTTCGCGTTGGGTGGAAGTGTTTCCGGCGGTGGGGTGTCGGCGAACAGTGCGGGTGAGGGGAGTAGCAAAATCAGGGTCAGGAGTTTGCGAAGCATGGGAGGGTGTCTCGGGTGGGAACGCCCACGAATGATCATTCGTGGGCTTTGGTAATTTTTATGAATGTTACTTGCTGGCATTTTTGAGGGTGAGCGGCACTGCAACAAACTCCTTGACGCGCTTGCCGGTTTCGGCGTCATGGAGCCAGACTTTGCCGTCGAAGCCGGCGGAAGCGATTCGTTTGCCATCGGGGTGCCATGCAACTGTGTACGCGGGGCCGGTGATTTCTTCGCACGAGATCGCCTTGCCGCTTGCGATGTCGTAAACCCGCACGTCTCCTTTGCCATCGAGACTACTGGCTGCTGCGAATCGCTTGCCCTCGCGGTCGAATTGGATGCACGAGACGCGGCCGTTCATCGGGGCGAATTCTTTCAGACGATTGGAATCATCGCCGATTTCTCGCTTGACCTCGCGGTGCATTTTGTACAGTCGTGGTTTGCCATCCGAACCGGCGCACAGCAGTTCGTCATAAACTCGTGCGGCGGCATTCGGGGTGTCGCTGGACACCTTCGCCATTTTGCGTTCCTTTGATGGTCGAATATCAATCGCCATCAAGCCGCCTTTCAGGGCACCGGGCGTGATGCTGGTGACGTTATCCACGAAACGTTGCGTGCTAACTTCGGTGAGCTTCATCGACATGTCGCGGCTGACCGACGCGAGATGTTGCCCGTCTTGGCTGAAGGTTGTTCCCAAAACCCAATCGCTGTGCGTGCCCATGAACAGCACTTGCTTGCCGGTGTTGGGGTCGATGGCACGGACCGTGTTGTCCGCACAACCGAAGCCGACGACTTTGCCGTCGGGCGACCAACTCACGCCGTAAACCGTGTCGAACGTGACAGGCGTTGAGAGCTTCAGCTTCAACTTGTCGATGTCCCAGATCTGAACCTCACCGAAGCGACCAGGGTTTCCTGCCGCAGCGGCCAAGAACTTGCCGTCCGGTGAAAACGCAAGGGATTGGACCCGTTCTGACAAACCAACCAATCGGGCGACGATTGCCGACCCGTCGGCCTTGTGCAACAGAATCTCGTGGTACCCTGCCACCGCAATCAGTTGGCCGTCGGGTGAAAACACCACGGACGTGATGAGCGGCGGCGCGAGGTAAACCGGCGGGCGATCAGCGGTGATTTGGGTTTCTTTCGCATTTGGCGGGGTGTCATCTTTCGCCCCTTCAGTGATCCACTTGGCGATCACATCAATCTCGGCCTGCTTGAGGGCATCACGCCCTTTGGGCATCTCGGAGTGGCCGTCCTTGTCACGTTTGATTTCTTCGATCAAGTAGCTGGCATTAGGCTTGCCCGGCACCACGCTCGGCTTACCGGTTTCGCCGGGTTTCATGAGCGCACCGTGTTCCGTCATGACATACGCACTGTTCGCCTTGGCCGGCTGATGGCAGCCCTGGCAGTGTTGTTGGAAGAGCGGGCGAACATCGCGGTAGAAGCTTACTTGAGTTGCCGCCGAGTCTTTCGCCGGATCAGCGGCGCGCAGACTGAGTGGGGAAAATAGCATGAGCGTAACCAATACGGCCACGTGAGAGAGGAGTCGAAACATCGTGAGGAAACCCACAGGGTCAAGCGTAAAAGCGATTCAGGCAGGTTGTGGCATCATACCACGTGGGCAGGGGCCGGTTCAAAGGGTTTCTGAACTTACTTTTTACTTTGTTGAAAAAACAAGTTGCTGTCAGTTGTTGGTGAGGGTATCTTCACTATCAACACACGACATGCGCAATACCTGCCTTTCAACCTCTCCGTCGGAGTTTTCGACATGCTCATCGTTCCTGGGTTCACCAGTCGTGATACTTGCGACGGCGTGAGCCGTCGTGATCTGCTCCGATTTGGTGGCCTGTCACTGACCGGATTATCGCTTGGCAATCTGCTCGCCACGGAAGCTCACGCCAAGAACAACCCCGCCCCGGTGCCCAAAGGCGAAGGCGGTCGCGGGTTCGGCAAAGCAAAAAGCGTGATCCTGATTTACTTGCAAGGCGGGCCGAGCCACCTCGACTTGTGGGATCCCAAGGAAGATGTCCCCGACGCGGTCCGCAGCATCTTCAAGCCGATTTCCACGAAGATCGTCGGCGAGAAGGTCACCGAACTGCTGCCGAAGATTTCGCAAGTCCTCGACAAGACGACCCTCATTCGGTCCATGAGCTACACGCCCAACGGCCTGTTCAACCACACCGCCGCGATTTACCAGATGTTGACGGGCTACACCACGGACAAGGTCAGTGCATCCGGACAACTCGAACCCCCAAGCCCGAAAGACTTCCCAACGCTCGGCTCGAACATCATCAAGTTCAAGCCGCCGGAAGTACCGATGTTGCCGTTCGTGATGATGCCACGTCCGTTGCAAGAATCGAACGTGGTCGGCAAAGGTGGTTCGGCAGGGTTCTTGGGCAAGGCCTACGACCCGTACCTGCTCTACCCGTCCGGCGACGACATGGACATGGCCAAGATGGACCGCATCAAGGTGGACGACCTTTTATTGCGGGAAGAACTTTCCCAAAGCCGCATGGAACGCCGGGCTACGCTGCGGGAAACCGTGGCCAAGGGGATGCCGGAACTCGACCAAGCGGTCAGCAAGTTTGAACTCGATTCGTACTACGGCAAGGCCCTCGGCTTAGTCCTCTCCGGTCGGGCACGAGAAGCATTTGACCTGACGAAAGAATCAGACCAGTTGCGCACGAAGTACGGGAAGAATACGTTCGGCCAATGCTGTCTACTCGCCCGCCGCCTCATCGAAGCCGGAACCCGCTTCGTCGAAGTCAACTGGCCGAAAGTAGCCAACAGCGACAACCACTCCTGGGACGTGCATAGCGGCCTTTCCACTCGGATGAAAACGCAAGCCGCCCCAATGTTCGACGGCGGCGTGTCGGCCCTAATTGAAGACCTGGAACAACGCGGATTGCTGTCCGAAACGCTTGTCGTCGTGGTCGGTGAATTTGGTCGTAGCCCACGGCGCGGCATCAGCACTTCCGGGAATAGTAACAGTGACGACGGCCGCGACCACTGGCCGTACTGCTACACCTCGCTCGTCGCGGGTGCCGGGATCAAACGCGGTTACGTTCACGGCAAGTCGGACAAAACCGCCAGCGCCCCGACCGAAAACCCCGTCCACCCCGCCGATTTGTTGGCGACAATCTACCACAGCGTTGGCATCAAACCGGACACGATCGTGTACAACCACCTGAACCAACCGCGCGAGTTGGTAAAGGGCGAAGTGGTGACCGGGCTGTTGGGGTAGAGTTTGGTGAGGAAGCTAAAAGCCCACGCACGACCGTGCGTGGGCTTTCTTCATTGACCACAACTACTTCCCATACCCCTTCGGGTGCCGCAGGTGCCAGTTCCAGGCGGTTTCGACGATGGGTTGAAGCTCGGTGTAGTGTGGCTGCCAACCCAGTTCGCGGCGGATTTTGTCAGCGGATGCGATCAGGGTGGGTGGGTCGCCGGGGCGGCGGGGGCCTTCTTGGATGGGGATCGTTTTGCCTGTCACGTCTTCGGCGGTCTGAATCACTTCACGCACGCTGTACCCGCGACCGATGCCGACGTTGAAGGTCATCCCCTGCCCCGGCTGGACTTTTTCGATCGCCAGCCGATGGGCACTCGCTAAGTCTTCGACGTGAATGTAATCCCGCACACAAGTGCCATCGGGTGTCGGGTAGTCGGTGCCGAAGATCGAGATGTGCGGGCGTTGACCCAGTGCCACTTGCAGCACCAACGGAATCAGATGGGTTTCCGGCGTGTGGTCCTCGCCGATTGACCCGTCCGCAGCAGCACCGGAGGCGTTGAAGTATCGCAACGCAGCATAGCCGATGCCGTAAGCCGGGGCGTAATCCGCAAGCATTTTCTCGAACGCCAGCTTTGTGTTGCCGTAGGGGTTGATTGGGGATTGAGGCGTTTCTTCCGTGATCGGCACGTCGCGGGGAATGCCGTAGGTCGCGCAGGTGCTGGAAAAGACGAACCGCGTGATCCCGTTGCGGCGGACCCGTTCGAGCAAATTCAAGCTGTTCAGTAAGTTGTTGTGGTAATACTTCGCCGGGTCCACGACCGATTCGCCGACCGCCGCATCGGCTGCAAAGTGGATGACGGCTTCGATGCGATGGACCACAAGCAAGTGGTCGATATGGTCGCTGTCTTTCAAGTCGGCCACGACGAGCTTGTCAGCGGGTACGGCTTGACGATGGCCCATCGCCAGATTGTCCAC
>JAYSXU010000116.1:0-17704 GCA_043716965.1 Fimbriiglobus sp. | reverse complement strand
CCGAGGGAGCGGAGTTTCCACACGTCGCCGGTGGTGGTGTTCACGAGTTCCGATTTTGTCAGGTCGATGGCCAATTCGTCGCCGGTGCAGATCTGATCAATGAGCCGTTTGTCGGATTCGATCGGGATGAGATACGCGCCGTTCACAGAGTTGCGGTAGAAGATTCGGGCGTAAAATTCGGCGACGACACAAACAATCCCGGCGGCGGCCAGGGCAATGGGGGCGTGTTCGCGGCTGGACCCGCACCCGAAGTTTTTCCCGGCGACCACAATTTTGTACGGGGAGACGAACTCATCGTCGGGGCCATGAAACGAGACGTGCCCTTTCGGCAACCCGGATGCCGCCTTCGGCACACCACTGAATGCGAACTTGCCAAACATCCGATATTCTTCCGCAATCGCCGGGTTGTACGTGAGGTACTCCGCCGGAATGATCTGGTCCGTATCGACGTTGTCGCCCAGGACGAACGCCTTACCGCTGATGAGTGTTTGCATTTCTCGCTTCTCAATTTACTGAAGGGGGCCGTGAAGACTTGGCCCGCCCTACACCTGCACTTTATCCCCCGCTCCCCGGACTGACGACCCGTTTGCACTCGCTTCTCATCGGTTCTGAACAATACGCCGTTTTGCGTGCTACGTTTTGTTTAACTAACCCGCGCGACTGGACCGCTTTTGCGGTGTCGTGCGAGGAATGGTGAATTGTCTTCGCGCCCGGATTTCTAAGGGCTGTCGCGCATGTATGCACGGTTAATTCTCGAAGCCGGGGACTGCACTCCCGCCACACTCGATCTGACCCCGACACAGACTGCCACGATTGGGCGGAGTTGGGAAAACACGCTCGTCGTGCAAAGTGAACTCGTCTCCCGGTTGCACGCCAAGGTGTACTTCGAGGACGGCCGCTGGATCGTGCGCGATTTCGGGTTGAACGGTACTCGATTGGACGGTCAGCGAATCTCGGGTGCGGTCGAAATCCGCGACGGCGCCACCATCCAACTCGCCGAAATTCGGTTGCGATTCCTCAGTGGAGCGAATGCTTTGAGTGGGAAAATCCCGACGCCCGTGAGTTCCCCGAGCCAAACTCCGCCCCCGATTGCCCACGCCGCGATTGGGACGAATGGTTTCTCTAAGACGGGCGGCCACTCCCGAATCCCCGCCGAAATCATGAGTACCAAGGTCCACGATTACGCCCGGCGGACCCCGGAGTCGCGCGAAGCGAACCCCGAAGAAACGCAATTGAAAGTCGATGAACTCACGGCATTGTGCCGCTTCATGACCGCCGCTGTTGGTGTCCCCGATCCGCAAGAACTTGTCAGCCAGACACTGCGGACGATTCTGAATCAGACTGCGGCGAACGTGGCCGGGTACTTGAGCCTAGACCCAGCCGACCCGTTGCCGAAGATTGTGCTGCCGGAACGCGCCGCCGTCGATTTGCGGTTGTCACGCAGCCTGACGCAACAAGTCCGCGAAACGCGCAAGAAAGCGTGGCTGTTCGGCGACGATAAAGCCACGAACCCCGGCGAAAGCCTGCACGCTTTTACGGATGCCGTGTGCTTACCCATCGCTACACAATCCGGTGAACCGTTTGCGGCGATTCATGTTTACAGAACGGGACGCGGCTTCACGGACCGGGACATCCGGTTCATGGAAATCGCGGCGGGGTTCTTGTCCCCCACGCTGGAAATTCATCGCACTCGTCGCAAGCTGGAAGCGGAAAATTCGCGGCTTCGCAGCACCGCCCCCATTGCGGATGAACTCATCGGGGACAGCTCCGCCGTCATGAACTTGCGGATGCAAATTAGCCGCGCCGCGCCACAACCCTTCACTGTTCTCATCTACGGCGAAAGCGGTTCGGGCAAAGAACTCGTCGCCCAGGCGTTGCACCGCCACAGTTCGCGCGGCGACGGCCCGCTGGTGGTTGTGAACTGCGCGGCCATCGCGCCGACACTGTTGGAAGCGGAACTTTTCGGCTACCGCAAAGGGGCTTTCAGCGGCGCCGACCGCGACCATCCAGGACTGTTCGAGCAAGCGGACGAAGGCACACTTTTCCTGGATGAAGTCGGGGAGTTGTCGCTCGAATGCCAGGCGAAACTACTGCGGGTGATTGAAGGCAAAGCGTTCCGCCACGTTGGTGGAACGCGGGATGTGAAAGTCGATGTACGCCTCGTCGCGGCCACCCACCGTGACCTGGAGCAGCAAGTTCGATTGAACCGATTCCGTCAGGATTTGTTGTTCCGCTTAAAGGTGATTACCCTCTGCGCGCCGCCGTTGCGGGAACACAGCGAGGACGTGCCGGAACTGGCCCACTTTTTCCTCGAACGCCTGTCGGTGCAGTGTCGGCGGTCGTTCAAACTCAGCCCCGCTGCCATGCGAAAGTTGCAAGCCTACCCGTGGCCCGGCAACGTCCGGCAACTGCGGGCCGTGCTGGAAAGTGCTGCCGTCATGAGCGACGGCGAAGTCATCGACGCGGAGGCCCTCCCGTTGGGGGCGTCCGAACCCGTCGTGTCGAACGTCGATCTGCCGCCGAGTCTGGATGTGGACGTGCTCGAAACCTGGGCGATCCGCAAAGCTCTTCGACAAACCCACGGCAACGTCAGCCAAGCCGCCCGCCTACTCGGAATGTCCCGCGATACGCTGCACACCAAGCTCAAGAAAAAAGGCATCGACCGCGAAGCCTTGTTACATATGTCCGCCGAGTGACGTGCTTCGCCTGCATCAGCAACCGCTGAAGTGGCCTCGATCGGGGTTGTTCCGTCTGAAAATCCTGCACCCGTTCTTGCTACGCTCACCCGGCTTGGGTGGCAAAGCTGGCAAAAGTTACCGTGCGGGGCCAATCTTCAGCGATCTATCTCCGGTTCACCATTGCCTTTGTGGCGCTGAGGCGGAATAATGCCACCGTCTAGTGCGCCACTGGCCGGACTGCTTGTCTCCGTTACCCCCTCATGCTGGAGATTTTTATGTTGTCGAAGTTTGCGCGAAGTTTAGTCCTCATGCTGGCAATGGCTGGCATGTCCGGCACCGTGTTGTCGGTGTCGTCGATTGCCCAAGAAAAGGCGAAAGACACGAAGAAAGACGACGCCAAGAAGGACACCAAGAAAGACGCCAAAGATAGCAAGGACGACACTAAAAAGGACACCAAGAAAGCGGCGGTTGCCAAAGCGAGCATCGTGAAGATCGGCGAAGGGAAAGACGGCAAGTTCCGCTTCTCAATCTACAACGCAGACGGTGAATTCCTGGCAATGTCCGGCGCGAACACCTTCGACAGCAAAGCCGATGCGGTCAAAGGTCTCGAAGAACTGAAAGCCGCACTTAAGGAAACCAAGGTCGAGTACCTGGAGTCCAAGAAAGTGAAGGATAAAGAGAAGGACAAGGATAAGTAGAGTTCTGAACGACTCAACAAGAACGAATGCCACGGTCCCAGACCGTGGCATTCTCGTTTATCGGGGCAATGTTGGCCTATTCGATGGTCCACAGGGTGACCGAATCCTTGTCCTTCACGAACACGCGGTTCCCGTCCAACACCGGGTAGGCGTAGGTGTCGGTGGTGGCCACTTTGTAGTTTGCCAATTCCTTGAACTCCTTCTCACTCGGTTCGTACACGACTAACTGCGCGGCGGGTGTCAGGGACACGAGGACCGGGCCGGCGTCTACGATCGACCCATAGCCTTGCTTGCCCTTGGTGTCCGCAGTCCAGGCGGTCTGGCCGGAGTCGCCGTTGATGCAAAACAGTTTGTTGTTGGACGTGAGGCCGAACACGAACTTGCCGTGCAGGACCGGCGAGTTGTAGATGACGGAGTTATCTTTGTTGTTCCACGTCTCCTTGGCGACGAATGTGTCGCCCGCCTTCTCGATCTTCATGGCCCGCGTGCCGCGTGTGGTGCCGGAAAAGATTATGGTTTGGCCGTTCACAATCGGCGTCGAGGCGTTGTACCCGCGACCGACGATGGCGAACGGCGTCTTCCATTGCTGCTTGCCGTCCTTAACGCCGAGGCCGACGACGCTCTTGTCGGTCTCGACGACCACCATTCGTGTGCCGTCAACAGTCAGAAGGACGGGCGATGCGTAGGCCGTGCCCTCGTCGGTCCACTTCCACTTTTCGGTGCCATCTGCGAGGTCGTAAGCGGCAACACCGCCGCCTTGCTCGCCGCCGAACTGTGCGATAACCAACTTGTCCACGACCACCGGCGAACTGGAGGTGTGGAACCGGGGGAACCCTTTGGTCTCCACCCGCCAGACTTTTTTACCGCTAGCCGCTTCCAAACAAGAAAGGGTTCCGTTGACGCCGAGTGTCACGACCTTGCCGTCGGCGACGGAAGGCGAACACCGTGGACCGGGGAACCCGGCATCGGCTGACGGCCTGAAGGCGACTTCGTATTTGTCAGCCCAAACCTCTTGACCTGTCGTGGCATCGAGACAACGGGTCAACTCACTGCCGGCCTCGCGGCTGAAGACGTAGAGTTTGTCATTGAGCAGTGCCGGGGTAGCGGCGCCGTCACCGACGGTGACTTTCCACTTTTGGGTCAACTCTTTCGGCCAGGTAGCTGGGGCTTTGAACCCAGTGACTTTCGCGTCCCGGTCGGGGCCGCGCCACTGCGGCCAGTCACCAGCCGAGGCTGAGAGAGCCGCAAGACCGAATGCAGCGATAAGCAGATAGCGGACCGACATGGGGAACCTCCTGAACGGGCAGGAATCGCCCGCGTGCGTGGGTTGGGAAACGAAAAATGCCGTGCATCACTTCAGGCGTTAGCCGCCGACACGAAGTGGCCCGTTCCGGGCACCCAGGGACTTTATCAGACATCAAAGTGAAACCTTGATGAGTTTTCGCCTGAGTCGCTTTGCCAACTTCCTGCAACGAGTTTGTAACGACAAGCATCCGGATCATGGACTCATTCGTCGAGTGTGGTGTAGGATGCGATCAGCTTGCCCATTCCCGTTGGAGGGTTCCTCCCATGCGTCGATTGATTTTCACCGTAGCCGTGGCTCTTCTGATGTGGCCGATGCTCGCATCAGCCACGGACGAAACCGGGTGCTTCGGCACCAAGATCGAGTTCCGCGACACGCCACGGGAAGCCGCTGCGGAAGCGAAGAAATCCGAGAAGCTGGTTTTCGTGCTCCATGTGTCGGGTAATTTTGAAGACCCGCGGTTCACCTGAAACAACGCCGAAGCGCTCCGTGTGAGCGCCCTCGCCAGCCCCGAAGTCGGACGGTTCGTCAACGAACATTTCGTGGCCGCGTTCCAAAAAGTGGGCACGTTCAAAATCGTCGGTGCGGCGAAACAAGGCGGCAACGTCGCGTCGTACTTCTGTGCCCCGGACGGCCGGGTGCTGCACGCCATTGCCGGGCCAGTCGATGCGAACACGTTTTTGCGCGAAGCGAAGTGGGTCGTCGAGACGACGAAAGAGTCGATGAAGTTGAGCCAAGGCGATGGGGCGAAGTTCAAGGAAGCCTTCCGCAAAGCCCACGCCACCAAGCTGCGTGCCGAAACCGGCCTCACGGTCGAAGCCATTACCTGGGATCCACCCGAAGCACAATCCGATGCCGACAACCTCACGTACCGTGACCCGACTGGTCGCCCCTTGGCCCCGAAGCTTCCGCCACCGCCGATCGACGGCCCCGATGTTCGGTTAACGACAGCGGAGTTCAACAAACGCCAAGATGCCGCGAACAACGCCCCTGGCGCCCGAGCCATTGTCTGCGGTGGCGGACGACGGGTCGTGGTGAACAACCAAGCGATTGTGCATCAACTAATGGCCGCACATTCACTGACCAAAATCGAGCGAGTTTACGGCACCGTGTTCGAGAACATCCTTGGTGAGAAAGTCTCCACGAAACCCGTTGATGTGGTGACGCCATTCCCGTGGGTCGATCGTGCCGGCAACAAAGTCAAGTAATCCACATCTGAGACCCACCAAAGCCCACGAATGATCATTCGTGGGCTTTCGCCTACTTAATTTTCCTGCCGTTGCGTGGGCAACAAGAACGACAGTATCAGCGCGAGTAAGTAAACCGTGCCGCCAATGCAGGCCGCAGCGGTGGCAACTTTGATGGGGTTATCGCCGGTGAAGAAGCCGGAGAGAATCTCCGTGTTGAACGTGGCGGCCATCGTGCCGATCATGCGACCGCCGACGTTGGTGGCGAAGCTGCCGCCAGTGCCGCGTAAGTGGACCGGGAATACTTTTGGCAAGAACTCGCTGATGAAGCTGAATTGCGCCACCGTGAACAGTCCGCAGAAGAAGATGGCGAGCGCGAACGTGTTGTACTCGCCTTGGTAGAGTACGAGGTACGTGTACGGGAAGACGATCACGCCCGGCACCAGGAACAGCCGCAACAGCCAGCGACTTGGCACGAAGATCAACAGTGCGGCGAGCAGGATTCGCCCCGTCAGCCCGCCGAGTTCTTGCCAGCGTTGGATGTTGCCGCGCGTCTCTTCAATGATTTGTCGCACGGGCGCTGCGACCTTGGCCAAGTCTTTTCCAGCAGCCTTCCGGGCATCGCTACCTTCCGGCGTTGCATCCCGTTTCTCTGTTGCCGCCTTGATCGCTGGCCCGTGTTCCTTCCGAACTTCTGCCACGGCGGGTAAGCCGGGGACCATTTGCAACGGCGTCAGTTGTAGCGCGCCGAACGCAGCGGCGTAACCACAGGCAGACAGCCCGGCGGTCACGAGCGTCGTTCGTAATAGTGCCGGTGAAAAGAGTTCGCCGAAGTTGGGGCGGCGAAGTGTGCCGGCGCGTTTGCGTTCGAGCCACACCCGTGATTCCGGTACGAACGGCAGCAAGAACAGAATCAGCGCGCCAGGGATCAAGCCCGTCAGCAGCGTGTACCGCCACGCCAGATTAGTCGGGTCGTGGCCTTCGGGGAAGGCGATGGGTAGTGCGGGCAGCGTTCCGGCTTTCGCGGACGCCACGATTACGTTGAACACTTCAGTCACGAGAATACCGCCCAACGAAGCCGTCGCCAACGTCCAGCCGATCGCCAACTCGCGGGACCGCTTATCCTGAAACAGTTCCGCCAGCCACGTGACTGCGGCCACCAGTTCCACACAAACACCAATGAACGTCGTGCTGCGGAACAGGATGAGTTGCCAAAGTTCAGTGCTGAACGCCGCCGCGACGGGAGAAATGGAGTAGGCCAGAATGCTGGCGACCATGATTGTTCTGCGGCCAAATCGGTCGATCATCCAGCCACCCAATAGCCCGAAGAACCCGCCCGCCAGTGCCGCAATCCACAGCATCCGCCCCGCCCATAACCGCACGATGTCACTATCCGCCGGGGCCTTCAGCAATTCACTCAGGGCGCTCGACCCGATCACCGGGAACATCAGCAGTTCGTAGGTATCGAACAGAAACCCGATCGAAGCGACGAGTAGCACAAGGATCCGCACGACCAGCGACAACGGGACCGAGGAAGCAGTAACAGGTGACGACACGAGTGAATCTCCGCGAAAGGCGAGTTTGGTAGGTTCCAGGAAGGGTAAGGAACCGGGACGCAGATGGCCAATGCAGAAATGCAGAACCAAAAAACGGGACAGGCGCGCCGACCGACTGGCAGTTGCGACGCGAGCGAAAAAGCAGCGGAGAGCAATTGCCTCCGCGAGCGACTTAACAAGCCTGAACACCACGGCCAGAATGGGCTTTGGAATCATGCCGCGTCAACCCATTGTCTTACGGCTTGGGTTGTACCTTGAGCGGATCGAACCACTGCTTTTGCCAGTAGGTACGGGTGTATTCCTCGGCACCACCGGGGAACGCGGTGTCAGGCAGCTTGCCGAAGAGGTCGAGCATTTTGGCTAACGTGGCTGCGGCGGGTTCCCGACGGTCTGCGTAGGTGTACGACGAGTACAACATGCTGAGCACGATCAACTCTTCCACTTTGCCTTGATAGCGTTGCGTGAGTTTATCGCACAACGCAGGCATTTCATCGTACTTTTTCAACAGGAAGGTCGTGTTGGCTAAGCGAATATCGCCTTGCGTCCGCAGGTACACATCTTGCGAATCGCTTAAACTCTCGAAGTGCTTCTGCGCTTCGCCTAGCTTACGATCGGCGTCGGCAGGCGGTCGGCCGTTTTGATGGTCACCCCGAGCGAGCAACAACAAACTGCTGCCCAGATACAACTTGGCGGAACCAGCGAGTGGACAGGTCGGGTGGGCTTGGAGTAACTGCCGAAAGCGACTCTCCGCTTCCGGGATGTTTGATTGCTGTAACAGGAGTTTTCCCAGCTCGAACAGGGCTTGCTGTTGGGCCTCTTTTTCCGATGCGGTTTCAGCCGAGGCGTTGGCGGCTTGGGAGAGTAAGTCCTGACCGAGTTGCGTCATTCCTTGCACTTCGGAGCGTGCCACATCCGTCGTTGCCGTTCGCACTTTGGTCCGGGCTTGATCGAGGTACGCGACCCCGAGCTTCACCCGTGCCGTGGCTGCCGCTGGTCCCGACTTTGCCATCGCTTGTTTCAATGCACTTTCGCCCTCTTTGAACTGATTCCCCGCGATCAGCGACTCCCCCTTCTCGACCCAGGCAGCAGCGATGACATCGTCAGGCAGTCCCGCCAATTGCGTGAGTTGGTCGATCGTCGTCGCGGCGGCTTTTTCATTGCCACCCAGCCGGTACGATTGCGCGGCACGACGGAGGAAATCCGCCTTCCCGGTGGCGTTGGGGAACGTGGCAGCGAGGGCACCGTAGTCGGTCGCGGCCTCGTGGAATTTCTCCGTGGCTAGCGCGACTGTGGTTGGATTCTGTTGCAGTTTCGTCGCCCAACTCGTGTTCGCATCCGCACGCTTTTCGACCGCCCGCCCTGGGACGGCAATCGCTTGGTAAACCCCGGCTGCCCGCACTGCGGACGGGTAATCCGTTTCGTTCAACGCCACTTGGATGGTCTCTTCACACGTCGCACGGGCTTCATCAATCGTGAGGTACGGGTTCTGAAATTCCGAACCCGGCGTAACTTCTTTGAGTGCCGTAGTCAAGTGATCGACTGCAACACTACGGTTACCCCGTGAAGTGGGGTCATGAATTGCGAGGTCGGTCAAGCGAATTGCTGCCGCCTGCCCGACTGGTCCCGACTCTTTCCCAGCGAGTTCAAAGAACGGCTTAGCCGCGTCCAGATTCTTGAGTCGCAGATACCCAAGTCCCGTTTGATACTGCAACGCGGCATGGCGATCTTTCGGCAACGCCGGGTTGAGCAACGCCGCTTCAAAGTGGGTGACCGCGTCCTTCCAGTTGTTCTCCGCCGCCGCAATTTGCCCCAATTGCAGCTTGGCCAACGCCTGAACATCCGGCGCGGCGCCCGCACCAATGTCTTTGAGCCAAGCCCGCGCTTCCTTGGGTTCATTCATCGACAAGTGAAGGTCCGCAAGGCGTTGCTGGTACCGCGCCACCGTGGCAGCGGGGAGTTTCAGCGAACTGGTCAGGTACGTCTTGAGTTCGTCTTTCGCCAGTCGTGTATCCGGCGGGCTAAGTCGCAGGCAATTCTCGGCCAACAACCGTCGCCGTTCGCCTTCGACTTCCTCGCCGGTGGGCGGTGCCATCAGTGCCGTGTGGATGCTTTTCGCATCTCCGGTTTTTAGAGCCGCTTGGACTTTCGCATACCGGAAGGTGAACCGCTTTTGGTCGATCGGGTCGGCCAATTTGGTGGCGTCCGCTTGCATAAACTGGTCAGCCGCTTTTTTCCACAACTCGACTTCGTCCGGGTTCGCTTCAGCGAGTTGTGTAAATGCACTCCCGATCAGGAACCGCGAATCGGCTGTGAGCTCCGAATCCCCTACCGGGTACTCCGCGATCACAGCAACCAATTTTTCCAGGCTGTTCAAATCAAGCGGTTTGCGTTCAAGCGTTTGCTTCAAGCTCCCAAGTGCCCGCGTATATTGGTCGGCGGGTGTTTCCGGGTTTAGTGGAAACTTCATCCACGCCAGGATTGCGGCAGCAACCCCGAGGGCAAACAGCGGGAGTTGCCAAAAATGGCTGTGAAGCGTCCGCGTGTTGGGAACCGTGTCCGTGGCCATGATAATCGGCGTCCTAAGAAGGGCGAATCCGCAACCAGATAGCACTGTTGTGGCACATCCCGTAGTCCTCAGTCAAGATCAACCTGATTCACCCGTTCAAAACGTGTCTTTTCACGCCAACACTGTCGTGTACAATTCCAGTGCAACCCCGGAGAGGTGGCAGAGCGGTTTAATGCACCGGTCTTGAAAACCGGAGTGGGGCCTGTCCCCACCGTGGGTTCGAATCCCTCCCTCTCCGTTTCGTTAGAATGAACTACCGAAAAGCCCTGGATTGCCAGGGCTTTTTCGTTGATGCAGTCTATTTCCAACGGGGTTGTCACGGTTTGTCACCCGAAACAACTAAGAACATCTGTGCGCTCACCCGCTCACCCCTCGCCGTTGACCGTAAAATGAGCTGGTGATATACCTAGCTTTTCACCCGTGGCGTGCGGATCAGGGAACAGTGATGCGACGACGCTCGATATTCTCGACGCTTTTGATACTCGGTGTCACGTTTGTGGCGGTGTTTGGCTTGTTGGGCTACTTGCTCAAGCAAGAACCACAATTCTATGCCGGTGCGTGTCGGGATGGTGTTGGCGATCAACTGGCTGCGTCCGAATTGCTCACGCGGTTTGGGGACGTGCAAAATGACATTCGGACCTCCAAGGCGGAGTGGGGTTCGAGTTTTACTGCGACCGAACTCAATGCGTTCTTCCGGGAACATCTGGACCGCACGGACGGGTTGGCCGAACTGCTACCGATCGGAATCAACTCGCCTCGTGTGACCATCATCGACGACCGTTTGCAAATTGCAACTCGCTACCGGAACGCGCCGTTTGAGTTCCTGGATAGTGATTTCCTCTCGACCGTGTTGTCCGTCGAACTCAAAATGTGGGTGGTCAGCAAAGAGCAGAATACCGTCGCAGTCGAAGTCTGCGGGCTTTGGGCAGGCGCATTGCCTGTGAGTTCGCAACGCTACCTGGACCGCGTTTCGGACGCGGCTCGGAAGTGGAACATCGAAATCACGTGGTACCGGAACAACGGGAACGCGGTCGGACTCCTGCGATTCTACGCCGATCAAACCCGCCCCAGCACGTTCATCCGCACCGTGAAAATCGCGGAGGATAAGCTGACCATCGGCGGACGGTCGTTGCTCGATGCCGTGCCTGTCCCCGTTGCGAATGATTTGTAACCAATGGGTAGCACCAACAAATAGTGATCGAATTCCTACCCGCAAAACCCATTTCTGTATCCGTCATGCTGCCCCTAGCGGATCGCCGATAATTCATGGCTACGATTGGCCTCGCCAGACGCGATGTCGGTCGGGTATGGTTCTCTCCGGAACTTAATGAACAGCTTCACGCTCCTGGTGTGAAGTTGGGCAAGGATGCACCCGATGGGCGAACCGTTGGCGAATCCGCGATTATCTCGCTATTTCGCAAGCTGGATAGCGATTGCCGGATTCGGCTGGATCGCCGTTGCCGGGTGTTCGTCGATCCGGTCCGGCACATCGAACGCCACGGTGCCAGGCGGAGAGCGGGCGCAAATTGCCACGACTGTGCCCAAGAAACCGGGCGGGTTGCACGCACCGTTGCGGGTCTCCAAGTTCGCTTTCTATGCGAACATTCCACTGGATGCCGACGACCCCGTTTTCCGGGATCTCGAAGAACTGCCCGACCAAATCCAGCGCGAACTCCGCTTGCCGGCCAGCAACACTGTTGTGCAGGTCTATCTCTTCGAGGACCAAGACAAGTACGAAGCGTTCATGCGGGACCGCTTCCCGTGGTTGCCGTCCCGTCGCGCGTACTTCATCACCGATCAGAAACGCCCCGGCACCGCTGACGATTTGCAAGTGTACACCTTCTACGGCGAACACCTGCGAACCGACCTTCGCCATGAGCTAACCCATGCGCTGTTGCACAGCGTGTTAAAGGGCGTGCCGCTTTGGTTGGATGAAGGGCTGGCCGGATTCTTTGAACAACCCCTGACGAACGGCGGCATCAACCCGGAACACCTCGACAAGTTCCGCCGCACTCCACAATCGGCGGACCTCGCTCGCTTGGAACGAATACAAAAAGTGGAGCAAATGGAAAAGCCCGAGTACCGTGAAGCCTGGGCGTGGGTTCACTTCATGTTGCGTGCGGACAGCCGAACCCGTGAGGTGATCCTGCAATACCTGCAAGAGCTACGCGAAAACCCGAACCCCGGACCCGTGTTGCCACGCTTGAAGACTGCCATCGGTGAACCCACACCCATGCTGAGTGATTACCTGACTCGCCTCACAATCCCGACGCCGGTCACGAACGCAACTCGAACGACTCGTCCATAACGGAATCATCGGCGATAAACTGCCCTACAATACGGTTACGCAGCCCCGCGTATTGAATTGGTAGGCTTCCCGAACAATGAACATTTTGATCACCGCTGGCAACACGCACGCCCCGATTGACCGGGTGCGGGTGGTGACGAACATTTTCACGGGTCGCACGGGTGCCAACATTGCCCGGACGGCCTGGGTGCGAGGGCACCGTGTGACGATTCTCACCTCACACCCGGAACTGCTCACGGACTTACCCGAACCCGGCAGTGATTCGGAACGGCGCGTTTCGGTGCTGCCGTACAAGACGTTCGACGACCTCGCGGGGATGTTGCAACGCGAAATCCGTTCCGGCGTTTACGACGCGGTTTTTCACTCGGCGGCGGTGAGTGATTACCTGAGTGCCGGTGTTTATGCCCCCGACGCCGGGACGTACTTCAACGCCCGGACCAAGCAGTGGGAGCGGAACAGCGGCGCGCCGAAAATGAACGAACACAAGGGCGGCAAAATCAAGAGCAACGAGCCGGAACTTTGGTTTCGTATGGTCCGAGCACCCAAGCTCATCGACCGGATTCGCAACCCCTGGAATTTCGGCGGCTTGCTCATTAAGTTCAAACTCGAAGTGGGACTCAACGAAAACGAACTGCTGGAAGTGGCTGAAAATGCACGTCAGTTGTCGAGTGCCGATCTCATCGTGGCGAACTCGCTGGATGGCGCCGCACACTACGCCTACATCGGCCCGGTCGATGGCCGCTTTGAACGGGTGGCGCGGCGCGAGTTGGCCGAGCGGCTGTTGTTAACCGTCGAACACATGCAACGCTCGCGGGTCACGTCATGAGCAACATTCTTGTCGGCGCGACCGGGTCCGTCGCCGCCGTGCGGATCCCGAAACTGTACGAGACGCTCAGCGAAGCGGGCCACACCGTCAAGGTCGTTGCCACGAGTGCGGCGATGTACTTCTTCGATAAAAACAGCTTGCCGCAAGGCGTTCTGACCCAGGACAGCGACGAATGGCCCGGCGGTCACTACGAACGCGGTGACGCGGTTCGGCACATCGAATTGCGAAACTGGGCCGACCTGTTTTTGGTCGCACCCCTGGACGCGAACACGATGGCCAAGCTCGCGGTCGGGTTGTGTGACAACTGCTTGACGTGCGTGTGGCGGGCGTGGGACTTGACGCGACCCGTGATCGTCGCACCCGCCATGAACACGTTGATGTGGCAAAACCCGTTCACCCGCAAACACCTTCGCGCCATCGGCGCCGATTTCGGCGCGACGCACGTTCCCGGCCATTTGGACGACGAACTACTGATCGCCCAAATCAACGACCGTGCCAAACGCTTCCGCATCGTGCCGCCCATCTCCAAGCAACTAGCGTGCGGCGATGTCGGCGTCGGGGCAATGGCCGAAGTGCCGGAGATTGTCGCGGCAGTTCAGGCACTGCTCGAATCCGGCGTTCAATAGTCGTCGGTTGACGGGATGTCACCCGCTGCTTTCGTGACCAGCGCGGCGAACGTGGTGTTGCGGATCGAATCCCGGATGAACCGCACGGAGCCATCGGCGAAGCCGAAGTTCGCGCCGCCGGTGTGGAAGCTGTACACTTCGTTGTCGTTGGTGCAATTCATCACACACAGCCCGTAGCCTTGGCCATTCCCAACGGTCAGCGTGTCAGAACCATCAAGGGCAATTTCCACGTTCGGGTCGGCCCAACCTGCCGCGCTGGAGATGCCACTAATTTTCCGCCCCATTCGCCAGAGTTCCGGACGCCCGCCGTCTTCGACGACAAGAAACGTCTGACTGGTCCCGTCCGTGATTTCAACGATTCGACAGGGGCGGCTGGTCATGATGCCGTTCTCCGCAATCGGGCTGTAAAGGGGCCACCCAGCCATTTGGCAATAGCCAGGGTTCACGCCGTGGTAAACGGTGTAGTCGCTGATCGTCGGTCGGAAGGACGACGTGGTGTCAAACCGTCCCCCCTCGTTGGGTGCGGACGGGCAGTACATCAATTTCAGTTGCACCGTGGTCGTCGGCTGGTTAACGGGATCATCCCAATCGCGTGTCAGATCGTAGCGAACATTACCCTGCTCGATGAACGGCAACAGCGGTGGCACGAAGGATCGCGTGGGGCTGGTCCACCGATACCCTTCGGGGAAGTAGCCAAACGTACTCTCGTGGTTCATCAGCGCGAGCGAAAGTTGCTTCAGATTGCTCTGACACTTCGCCCGTGCCGCCGCTTCACGGACCTTCTGGACTGCAGGTAACAACAACCCAATCAGAATGGCAATGATGGCAATGACGACGAGTAATTCGACGAGCGTAAACGCGGTGCGTTGCCGATGAGTACACATGGTGGCCTTCGTGACAGAAGAGCGAGAAAATGGATTCCACAATCTTAGCCCAGTGGTCGCCCGCTGCGTTCGTTTTTTTTCACTTTTGATTGCGTGGCGACGGCAATTTCGCGCCACCAGATTTTCCATTCCGCCCCCGCTGGCTTGCGCCAACCGAAGTAAGATTGCAACACCCGCAATCGGTCCGACCGCGTAACTGTGGTGGTGACCACGAAGCTGGCGTTCAGTCTCGCCAAGTCACGAATGCGGACCGACACAAAGACTTCTTGACCCACTTCCACCCCG
Source organism: Fimbriiglobus sp. (assembly GCA_043716965.1). Classification (GTDB taxonomy): domain Bacteria; phylum Planctomycetota; class Planctomycetia; order Gemmatales; family Gemmataceae; genus Fimbriiglobus. Next base: position 2,787 of record JAYSXU010000116.1, on the reverse strand, counting down.
ACCAGGTCAATCAGAACCGGCTCTGCGGTCAGTAAGTTCCGTGTCGCGTTTCGCATCAGGATGTTCGGGGCTTTCAAATCCCGATGGGACACTTGATGATCGTGCATCGTGCGCACGAGTCGCCCCAACCGTTCGGCCCACGCCCGCATAATGGTGAGGCGTTGCGGGGAGGTCGCTGCGGCAGTCACCGCTTCAGGCAAGCCGAGGGCATCCGGGATATGTTCAAACAGAACGTACCCCGTCAGGGACACCCCGAACTTGCGGCGATGAAACACGGCTAACGGCCGCGCCGTGGGCAAACCGCGATCGAGCAGATTGTTACCGAACAGCCACGACCTCATGGCCGGGGAAGGGCGAACGAGATTCTTCACGACCGCAACCCACGTCTTCAAATGGAACCGTTTCGCAAGCACGACACCGTCGCCAAGCGGCACCACGGCAACCGTGGAACTGCGCGAATTTTTCAATAGCTTGACACCCGGTTGCGTGAAGAGACCGTCGAGATCGCTGAGCCAATTCGTGACCAATTCATTCGGAACTTCGCGTCGCACATAGCCAACAATTCCCGGTCGCTTGACCGCAAACGAGTCGCGGTTGTTGCTGCAATAGCGGGACAACCGCGCCGTCCAAAACCGATGGTTCGAGTCCCGCGTCGCGGCTTCGATTTGCGTCGGCAACTTCATATCGGATGAATTGATCCCGGTCCGTATTGAACGATACGTTTGCCAAAATCGCAGCCGATCAGCGCGGGTTGCCCGCACCTGAAACCAGCGGTTCAAGAGCGTGAGGTTCGCCAACGTCTGGGTCCACTCGACGGATGCGTCCGCCCGAATCGCGTGCAAATCCATCAGAAAAAACGCGGGCTTCAGCGGGTCACGAGCATCAATCAAGAAGTTTCCCGGATGCGGGTCGGGGTGGGTGATGTTCGAGTTGTGGAGTGTTGCCAGATAGGTTGCGAAGTGCTTTGCCACGACCTGCCGTGTTCGATTCGCCATCGGTGATTCGAGATATTCATCGAAGGGAACGGCACCGAATTGTTCGCGGGTGAGGATGCAGCTTTCGCCGGGCCACAGTTTGGAATCGACGCCCCACGCCAGCGGTTCGACGGTGTTGATGCCGAGGGTGCGGAGTGACATCGCGTTGTCAAATTCGAGCCGCGCTTTCGCGGGGCGCAAGACTTCGCGTGCCCATGATCGGGGCGTGTTGGCGCGGCAGCGTTTCACGTACACCACGCCATTCGGCAACGTGACGCGGCTAATGGTGCGTTGCAGATTTTGCTTCACAAGTTGCACGCAACCGGCCCGTTCCCACGCTGCGAAATCCGGCCCAGTTTCGCCGAAGAGTTCGATGGCGGCGGGTTCGAGATGCCAGTGAAACCCGGACGCGAACACCGTCGGTTGCGAATTGCCCTCACCAACTGAGCGAAGCTTACGAACGAAGTGGCTAAACATCGGCCACCCCATCCGGCGTTTGGTGGAAAAGTTGATTCAACATCGCCACCCACAACTGCCCGCCTGCCGCCACACTGTAATCTGTGACAACCTGCTGTCGCCCGGCTGTGCCAAGCTGTTGTCGCAGTTCCGGATTGGCTGCCAGGTGCTGAACCGCGTTCACCCATTCTTCCGTGGTCGTGGGCAAGAAGCCGGTTTCGTCGGTGCGAACCATCCTCGTGTGAACGCCAACCGGGTTTGTGACGACGGGCAACCCGGCGGCTTGGTATTGCAGAATCTTTAGCCCGCACTTGCCACAACTCCAGGGGTCGTCTGGAATCCAACTGATGCCGATGTCCGCGTCCGCAATCTCGCGGGTTTCCGTCTCCGCGGACCACGGCACTGCATCGACCGGCAAGTTTTGGAACGTCAAAAACCGATCGCACATCAACTTCAATCGAACGCCCGGCACACGCCGCCCGATGACTTCGAGGCAATCGCGGAACTGCTCCAGCCCTTGCAACGTACTCTGCGAACCAATCCACACCATTCGCACGGTGGCAGTTGAACGATGCTCTACGGCATGGTAGCGGTCCGGGTTCACGCACGTCGGGATCGTCACGACGTGTGCCCTTCGCACGCATTCGCGGGCCTTGTCCGCGAGGTAGTCGTTACCCGCGACCACGGCATCGACCGCCCGCATCAGGAACCGAAACCGATACTCTTGTTTGGAACTGTAAAACCCGCGAGGGTTGTAGGAATCCCGCATCCAGATCGCGTCGTCGAAGTCAAAGATCAGTTTCTTGGCCGAAAGTCTCAACACCAACAATTCCGGCAACGACAACAAGTTCCGTTGCAGTATCACGGCGTCCACATCGCCTATCGTTCGATACACCCGCATCCGGTCCAACGCGGCGCGTGGCAGTTCTTGCAAAATGAGACTGTAACCGGCTGATTTCAGCACGTCACGAAATGCCAACAGACGGTACCGAACGCAAACATGCAAATCGCTGTGGACGAGTGCGACCAGATTCATCCCTGATCTCTCGGGTTAAATGTCGCGGCGTTTGCGGGACATCGCGCGGTCGATTTCGCGCTTGGCTTCGGCGGTTTTGAGCGTTTGTCGTTTGTCGTGGGATTGCTTTCCGCGCGCCACGGCGAGTTCGATCTTGGCGTACCCGTCCTTGAAGTACATCCGCAACGGCACCAGCGTGAAGCCTTGTTGGTCCGCCTTCGCCGCGAACTTCGTGATCTCGCTGCGACGCATCAGCAGCTTGCGTTGCCGTTTCGGTTTGTGGTTGAGGCGGTTGCCGAAGGTGTATTCCGGAATCTCCGCACCGATCAACCAGACTTCGTC
>JAYSXU010000115.1:0-2004 GCA_043716965.1 Fimbriiglobus sp. | reverse complement strand
AAGTCTGAGTCTGCCAAAGCCGAAAAGCCGAACACAACGACCAAGCCCGATCGCAAGAAGGGTGACGAAGAGAAAGTCGATCCGCAACTGAACCTGTTCGGCGAACGGCACCCCTTGCCCGCGAAACCGAAACGACCGACGAAGCCAAACCGTAACGACGACGAGCAGACCGGCTCGCAACGAACCGGACGCCGGTTCAAGACGCTGAACGATTTCGTGGTGGGTCCGAGTAACCGTGTGGTTCATGCGTCGGCGTTGAGCGTGGTCGAAGACCCCGGCATGGGTGCCAACCCGCTCGTGATCCACGGCCCCGTCGGCACCGGCAAGACGCACTTGCTTGAAGGAATTTACGCCGGGTTCCGTCGGCAGTACCCCGACTTGCGGCCTAGTTTCGTGACGGCGGAAGAGTTCACCACGCGGTTCGTGCAGTCGTCGCGGTTCAACAAACAGGGCGGGTTTCGGCGGCAATTCCGCGACTGCGGCGCGCTGCTCATCGACGACATCCACTTCTTGGCCACGAAGCGACTGACCCAAGAAGAGTTCCTTCACACCTTCGATTCCGTGATCGCCGACGGCCGGCAAGTGGTTGTGACAATGGACTGTCACCCACGTCTAGCCGAAGAGTTGATGCCAGAACTCGTGGACCGCTTGTTGGGCGGAGCGGTGTGGGGGTTACTGCCACCGGACGACGAAACGCGGCTGGAGATTCTGCGTAAAAAATCGACCGGCAGCACCATCCCGGAAGATGTGCTGAAGTTCCTTGCCCGCAACCTGCGGGGCAACGTCCGGGAACTCGAAGGCGCCGTCAACAGCATCAAGCACTTCGGGAAAGTGACGAGCAAGCCGATCACGCAATCCCTGGTCCGCGAAGCCCTCGGCGATTTGCTACGGCACACCGTGCGGGCGATCACGGTGGCCGACGTGGACAACGCGGTGTGCAGTGTCCTGCGGCTGTCGTCCGGAACCCTGCAATCGAAAGCCCGCTCGTGGGCGGTCAGCCACCCGCGAATGCTGGCGATTTATTTGGCCCGCAAACACACGTCCGCCACCTACGGCGAAATCTCCAAGCACTTCGGCGCGAAAACCCACAGCACGTCGGTGGCCGCCGAAAAGAAAGTGCGGACGTGGATTGCGAAAGACGAGCCACTCGCACTGGGCGACCGCGAGTGGCGAACCAAAGACGTGATCGACCGCATCGAACGCGAATTGCAACGGTGACAACACGTTGTCACCGTTGCAATAGACTGTGAACAACTTAGGTACGATCACATCTGGTGGACATTGGCCGCAGCGGCTTTCGCCCGGTCTGGTGGCAACGGTGTTGAAATCGACCACTCATGGCCGAACGGGTCAAGCACTTGACCGTAACGATCGCCCCAAAACATATCCATTGCGGGCATTTTCAATGTCGCGCCCGCTTCAATTGCATTGGCAATCGCTGCGTCGCAATCGTCCACAACCAAGTGAAGCGTCACGCCGGTACTACCGACGTGTTTTGGGTTACGGAATACGCCACCGCAATACTCCGGGAAGTCATCGCACGCCATAAACGGCGCGCCGTCGATCGTCATCGACAGGTGCATCAACCGTTTGCCGTCCTGGGCCGGCATCCGCATCACTTCGACCGCGTCAAACGCCTTTTTGTAAACTCTGCCGCCGCCACACCATCATTCACGACCAAGTGTGGGATCAACGCTTTCACAGCCATAGTAACCTCCGGAGTAAGAGTAGTGAACAACCGCATAAACCATATCGGCGATTTATGAACACGTGTTCACTTATTTTTGAACTCGGCTAAGCTGGGAGTCAATTCGACTGGTTACAGTTTGTGAACCCGGCGCGTCGTTCGGCGGTTATAATCACATTAAACACGACTTCCTCAAGGTTCGCAATCATGACCACCGCCACGACAGCCCCGCCGGAAAACAAGGCGATCGTCATCTTTGACGGCAGTTGTCTGTTTTGCCAGAAGTCGATTCAGTTGCTGAAACTGCTCGACTGGTT
>JAYSXU010000114.1:0-5885 GCA_043716965.1 Fimbriiglobus sp. | reverse complement strand
GTATATTTGCGGGGTTTTGTAGGTCGTGGTCGAGGCTTTGCGAGGCCCGACATTCGACTACCACCGAGTAGACGGCTGAACCTATTCCCTTCCCTCTCGGTTGTCGGGCCTCGCAAAGCCTCGACCACGACCTACAAAACCCCGCAAATATACGGACATCCCGCATCGCAAACAGGTTCGGGTGGATCAAGGCATCAGCCCTAGTTTGCGAAGTTGTGCCTGGGTGTCGGTGTTCCACACGTAAATCGCTGGCAACGCGGGGTCACTGGCTTCATAGCCGGGTGAACGGGGCAGTCCGGCGATGCGGTACGTTCTGCCGTCTCCGATAACGGCGAGCAAATATCGCCCTGCATTCACGCTTCCTTTTGCACCCGGTGGCATCGCGGAGGGCAAGTTCAGCACTTCAATACTGGTGCCACCGGGGATCGGCTCGCCGCGAATCGTCTCGGATACCGTTGCCAGCGAATTCGGCAGCCCGTCATTGCCGACCGTGACTTCCGCAACGATGAGCTGCGTCGCGGCGGTGAGTTGGGCACGGGAGATGACCACGGTTTTGCCCTTCTGAGCGACGGCCACCGCCAGCCACCCGAGCCAGCCCAAGAATGCGAGTAGTGCGATGATGAATCGGAGACGTGCAAAAATCATCGGTGCCCTTTCCGTGGCTCGCCTATTGTGAGTTCAAACTCATCCGTCAGGACTTGGTCGAGATCGAACAGTTCGTGAAAATCATCCGGCTCATCGCGGTCCGATTTGCTCAGCCGTTCGGCTTTGATGAGGTTGAACACGATCGCACCGAAGTCGTCTGTTTTGCGGATGCCCCACTGCTTGAAGACGATCGGCGCCATCATGCCAAATTCGAGTACCGCCAGTTCGCAGCCGCCACGGACCAGTTCAGCACCCGAGATGTGGTAGTCCGCTTCGGGGTCGTCCTCTTCCTGCGGGGCACGACCGAGTTGTTCCTGGGTGAACCCGACGCAGTCACAGACAAAATCGTATGCCTCGTAGGCATACCGGGAATCTTCACGGATCAATTCGAGAAGCTTAGGGTCCACGGGCACTCCTGATTAGTCGTGAGGGTAACGGCGATCAGGTGATCGGTTGTGCGGCGAGAGTTTTTCACACAACCCCAACACCGAACCGCCTTCGCTCACAACCGGGACAACACTTCATCCACGGTCACCGGCAAGCGGCGACCGTCTTCAAACTCGATCAACAGTCGGCGGGCGAGAACTTCCTGGGCCAGCACTCGGCCTTGCCCCTTGCTGGTCACGACCCGCGACCCGACGGGCGGCAGGATCGCTTGGAATTCTTCGTACACGTCTTGCTCGAACCGCAAGCAACACTTGAGCCGCCCGCACCGGCCCGAGATTTTCGTGGGGTCGAGCGTCGATTTTTGCAGCTTCGCCATCCGCATACTCACGGGCGGCATCACGACCATGTGCGTATTACAGCAGACCGGCTTGCCGCAATCGCCGTAGTCCGCGAGCAACTTGGCCTCGTCGCGCACCCCGATTTGCCGCAGTTCGATGCGTGCGTGGAATTCGCGGGCCATGCTCTTGACCAGTTCCCGGAAGTCCACGCGGCTATCCGAGAGAAAATAGAACACAACCCGTTCGCCGCCGAACAAATGTTCCACGTCCACGATCTGCATCGCCAGCTTGTGCTGAACGATCAGTTCGCGGCCCGTTGTGTACTCGCGTTTCTGGATGTCAACGATGTCAGCAATCCGTTTGCGGTCTTCGGCATTCGCACACCGGACCAGTTGCCCGCTCGTCGGCTCCGGGATTGCGGCGGCGGCTTGCGGGGTCGCGGGGCAAAGTAATTCGCCGGCTTCTAGTCCGCGATCACTGCGGATAATCACCGTTTCCTGGCGACGAAAGACGAAGTCCAGGTCCGCCGTGAATACCCCGATGAACCGCATCACGCCGTGGCGAACGAGGTATTTGGCACCTGTTTTTGGTGTCGTGGCCATACTATCCGGCTGTGCGATCATGGTGCGTTTTACAAATCGGGGTCAGGTCTGAGTGCGGGGAAGAGGCCAGCACTCGTCGCTATCTTGTGCAGAACGGCCTACAGATGCAACTCAACCACGTCTTTATCCTGCAAGATATGATCGCGGCCAACCGTTTGTCCGTCGAACGCGCCACTGCCCCAGACCCGCGCGGACTTCAACCCGTCTTCAAAGTCGTTGTGAACCCGCGGCGCGAATTCTTGGATCGAAGCGCCGATCGGGCACGTGAACGGGCTGTCCATTTGCGGCGGTTTGCCGGGCAGCTTCGTGTAAATCCGCATCACCCCGAGCCGGTCGTAGATGGCTTGGCGTAACTCGACCAAGCCGGTGCCACTCGCGGCGGAGACGAGCAAGAACGGGTACCGGTCAGCGAACGTTTCCTTCGCAATTTCCAGGCGAATGTCGGCAGCGTCGTCGTCGCACTTGTTGGCCACCAACAGCGTCGGCATGGAATACGTTGTCGGGTCATCATCGACGGGATTCACTTGATTCACGAGTTCACGCTTGGCCAACTTCAACCGATCCAGCACCATTTGTGTCGCCGCGGCTCCATCATCATCGGCGAGATCGAGGAACAAAACCGCCGCGTCCGCAGCACGGGTGATGTCGGTAATGAAGTGTTCGTAATGGTCCGAGGTAATCGGCGGCAGATCGACGAGTTGAACTCGCACATCTTCGTAATCCATCATCCCCGGTGCCGGTTCGCGGGTGGTAAACGGGTAGGGTGCGACCACTGGGGTTGCCTTCGTGAGCTTAGACAGCAGTAGCGATTTCCCCGCGTTCGGCGGGCCGAGGAACACGACTTGCCCGGCACCTTGCTTCGGGATTTTGTAAACGCCGTGGGCGACTTTCTTCGGCCCAGACTTCTCCTGCTCGATCGTGTCGGAGAGTTCGCTGATTTTCGTCTTGAGTTCCGCCTGCACTTTCTCGCTGGCTTTGTGCTTCGGCAGAATCACCCACATTTCACGCAGTGCGACGAGCTTTTCTTCCGGGGTGCGCGCCTTCTTGTAACGCGCTTCCGCATCGTGGTATTGCGGCGGGAGGTTCACGGCCATGACGACGACTCAATGCGTGGGAGTGTTCAACGGGTGGCGTATTGTGCGAGTTCTCAGCCGCGTGTCTACCGCAACTGCTAAACGATCACGATACAGCGCCGAAGCGTTCCCGCAACATTTGCCAGGAATCACTGGTCGCAGTGAAGTGATTTGCGGAGAGGTCGAGTTCACGAAGGCTGGTCAATGACAAGGTATTCGCCAACATCTCGATCGCGTCATCACGAAGGCCATTACGCGACAGGACGAGTGATTGCAACTGCTGCAAATATGGTGATGCCAAAAGTTCTCGTAGCCCACCAAGGCCGATCTGGTTGCCATCAAGATTGAGTTTGCGAAGCTTCAACAAGTGCGGCGACTGCGCCAATTCCGCCATGAACGGTTGCACCGCCACGAGCCGCACTTCCCGTATCGGACCCAGGCGAAATAGCTCGTCACCCCGGCTAATGAACGCCCGCCCGCTGACGGAGGCACCGATCAGAAAGCCATTCCCGTAGACGTGATCTTGGACATCCAATCCGCTGGGAGCAATCTTGTCCGTAAACAGCAGTTCCGAGGCGTGCGGCGCGCACGACGACGGGTTCCACGCCATGCGGCGATACGCATCAGGACTAACCGGGAACTTCAACCGGCGAGGAAAACGCTTTGCATCCGAGCGACCGAACATAGACTGAACCTGCATTCGCAAGGACTCGATTGGGACTTGTGCCCCACGATACGCCTGATTCCCGTGCTTCGTCAACGGACACCGCCATGCCCGAACTCTTTGACCGAATCCAAGAAGCTGCTGCTGCGATCCGCAAGACTTGGAGCGGCGTTCCCAAGGTCGGGATTATTCTCGGGACGGGTCTTGGAAAACTTGCGGACGACATCACGGCGGAGGCGAAGTTCCCCTACGAAAGCATTCCGCACTTCTTACATTCGACGGCGCCGTCGCACAAAGGGCAACTGGTGTGCGGGCAACTCGGCGGTCAGACGGTAATGGCGATGGAAGGGCGATTCCATTGCTACGAAGGCTATTCGTTGCAAGACATCACCTTCCCGGTTCGCGTGATGAAGGCGTTGGGGTGTGAAATTCTGATTGCCAGCAACGCATGCGGCGGCATGAACCCGCAATACAACGCGGGCGATATTATGCTGATCGAAGACCACATCAACTTGCTCGGCGATAACCCGTTAATCGGCCCGAACGACACCCGACTCGGCGAACGCTTCCCGGACATGTGTTTTGCCTACGACCGCGAGTTGCTGAAGTTGGCGAAGAACGTCGCCCTGGACCAGAAGATTCCGGTTCAACAGGGGGTCTACGTTGCGGTCAGTGGGCCGAACCTGGAAACGCGGGCGGAGTATCGGTTCCTGCGCACGATCGGTGCCGATGTTGTGGGCATGTCTACTGTTCCGGAAGTGATCGTCGCGGTGCATTCCGGAATGCGAAGCCTGGGGCTATCCGTCATCACCGACATGTGCCTCGCGGACTCGCTGCAACCCGTCAGCCTTGCGGAAATCATTCACACCGCCAACACGACCGAACCGAAACTCCGGGCACTGGTTCGCGGCATCATCGCGGAACTGTGATGGTCCGCGAATCCAGCCCCTTCACACAGCGTAGGTCAACACGGTACAATCAAACCAACCGATTGATTCGACACCGAAGTTCTCACGCCGTGGCGTGGGGTGATTTCACCACGGAGGCGCAATCCGATGCCCAGCCCTTTCCCTGGGATGGACCCGTTTCTGGAAGATCCCAAACTGTGGGCCGCGTTCCACCACCAAATGGTCGCGGCGTTGTATCAACTGTTGTTACCCGGACTCGTGGACAAGTATCGAGCCAGGATCAGTGTCCGGCAGTACGTTTCGGAAATGCCGCTCTTCACGTCCATGATCCGCGAACAACACACCGAAGAGTTCATCGAGATTCGGGCGCGAACGGACAATCGGCTTGTGACCCTGGTTGATGTGGTCAGTCTCGGGAACAAAATGACCCCAAGCGGACGAACCGAGTATCTGGCTACGCGGCAGCAAGCGTTTCAACAACGGGCTGGGGTTGTGGAAATTGACCTCATCACGCAAGGAAAAGCCACGCTCGATTTTTCCCGTGACGGACTGCCCGAGTACGACTACGCCACAACGGTCACCCGGAGCTTGACGCCCGATCGGTTTGAAATTTACACCGCCACGATCCAGAAGCGGTTGCCGAAATTCAAACTCCCACTGGCAGCCGATGACCGCGACACGGTTGTGGATCTTCAAGTGGCAATGGCCCGCGCGTTCGACCAAGGTGACTTCGCAAACCAACTGGATTACACGGGCACTCTGCCCGTTGATGTGAAACTCACGCCGGATAACCGAACGTGGGTTCAGAACTGGTTAGAACAACAGAACATCCGCTGACGAGTTGCGATGCGAGTGGATTGAACAGCACGCTGCGCTTAGCCAGAATTTTCATGTCTCACTGGGAATTACGGCTCGGGAACAAATCCAATCTCAAACTTTCACTAAGTTCCTGCCGTGTCGGGCGACGTGTGATGTAAGTTAAAGCACGCGACTCGTTCAACTTGGCCCTTCAACTTGAACGAGAGTCCAGGCCGGTCACAGGAAATGGATTGGTCTATGACGACGGTGCCACACATTTTGCCTGATCTCACGACCACCCCTGGCCCGAATCTCACCGTTGCCATCCTTCGGCGGCTCGTCACCACGGGCGTGATCCCCAACGACGCCTGGGACGGTCTCACGGTCGCGGATCGAGAGTCGATCACGGCCTGTCGTGAGTTGAGTCAGTTATCGGAAGCGCTCATTGCCCGTCGGCTGCTGACACCGTA
>JAYSXU010000113.1:0-17737 GCA_043716965.1 Fimbriiglobus sp. | reverse complement strand
GGGTCTTGAACAACTCCCGGAATCCGTGCGCGAGCTCTTGCTCACCACGCTCGCACCCGCCTCATGATGGTCCCAGAATCGGCACCAGTCGAGCTCAGACCCTCCCCTCCACCCATCGAACCCGTGCCCAAGAAGTAACCCACCACTACACGTCCATCCGGTGTGGCACGAAGCGGCTGGTGTTTTGGGTGATGATCGTGTCGTCTTCGCGGACGCCGATGCCGCAGGCCCAGCCGTTGACGACCCAACTGCCGATCACGGCGTGGTGGCCGTCGAACGACATCAGTTTGGTGAGTTGTTGGTAGACCACGGCCCGCTCGTCGGTGTACGGGCCGGTGGTTTCTTGGACCACCTTGCCGCCACTGACGATCCGGATGTTCGACCCCTCGCGGGCGTGGACGGGCTTGCGGACGTAGTCGCCGGGGAGGGGGTCGAAGGAGGCGGGCAGCAGGTACGGCGAATCGGGGAAGAGTTCCCATAACAGCGGCAGGATCGACTTCGACGACAGGATCATTTTCCACGCCGGTTCGGTCCACGACGTGGGGGCTTGCAGGATGTTCGGGCCGAACTGGTCGCGGCTGAGCCACTCCCACGGGTACAGCTTAAAAATGCGGTGAATCGGGTTGCCGCTGCCATCGACAAACCGCCCGCGCCGCTGGTCCCAGCCGATCTGCTTCAAGTCGATACTGGCCGTGGTCAACCCGGCGCGAATGGCTGTGTCGCGCAGGTAGTCGATCGTGATCGCGTCTTCTTCAAAGTTCTGAAACGTCGTGAAGTGGACGGTGCTGTCGTCGTGTTCCTTCAGCGCCGGCCACGCGGACTCCACGAGGCGTTCGTCGATGCTGTTGAACTGGTCGCCGTGCGGGTCGATGTCTTGCAGCCAGTCCCACTGAATGACGGCGGCTTCCAACAGTGCGGTCGGGGTGTCCGCGTTGTACTCCAGTAACTTCGGCGGCTCGTTCCCGTTGAACGCCAGGTCGAAGCGCCCGTAGATGGACACCTCGTCGTCGTTCCAACTCCGCACCACGAGTTCGGCAAAGCCGTCCGGGATCAGAAACAGCGCGAACAGTTTCTCGTCAATAACATGTTGCACCAGCTTCAGGCACATCTCGTGCAGGGCATACGTCGCCTGTTCCAGCGTGTCGATTTCCTTCCGCGAAAAGACGTAGCACGCCGACTCGTCCCAGTACGGCCCGCTCGCCCCCGTGTGAAACGTGAACCCCCGCGATTCCACACGCTGCTGCCAGTTCGGTCGCGGGGTCATCGGCTCGCGGTGCATGAGTCACCAATGATAGGTGTTACGAAACCAGACTGAAGAACAGTTCTTCGAGGTCGTCTTGTTGGAACTGGTCGCGGAGTTCGGGCAGGGTGCCGGTGGCGACGATGCTGCCTTTGGACATGATCGCCACGCGGTCGCAGAGCTTCTCGACCTCGCGCATGATGTGGGTGGAGAACAGAATCGTTTTGCCGCGGCCGCGCAGTTCCGCGATGCTTTTCAGCACGGCACGTTGCACGAGGATGTCCAGTCCGGCGGTCGGCTCGTCGAAGATCAGGACGCTGGGGTCGTGAACCAAAGCCCGAGCGATCGAGACCTTTTGCTTCATCCCGGTGCTGAGACGGCCACCGGGCACGTCGCGGAAGTCGTTCATTTGCAAGCTATCGAACAGCGTTTCGAGCCGGGTTTGTAAGGCTTTTTCACTCAACCCGTACAGGCGGCCGTAGTAGCCGACCATCTCCCACGCGGTCATGCGGTCGTACACGCCGGTGTTTGCGGAGAGGAACCCGATCGACTGCCGCACCAACCCCGGCGCCTCCACGATGTCATGTCCCGCAACCGTGGCGAACCCTTCGGAGGGCTTCAGCACCGTGCAGAGCATCCGCAACGTCGTCGTCTTCCCGGCGCCGTTCGGCCCGAGTAGGCCGAAGACCTCGCCGGGCCGCACGATGAAGTTGAGGTCGTTGACCGCCGGGACTTTCGTGCCGTCCGGAGCGGTGAAGTATTTCGTCAACCCTTCGACTTCGATCATGTGCGGCTTTCGTGTTCGATCCAGGCGAACCGGCTGCGTAAGCTGCCGGGTGGGCTGCCAGCGACGGAGGATGACCACCCGACAGCTTACGCAGTCGGTTCGCCGGGAACGAGTGGGTTACTTCTTCAGCCCCAAAATCCAATCGGCCATCAGCATGAGGGTGGCGGGGTCGAAGGTCACTTCGATCTTGCCATACTCTTCGAGCTTGCCGGTTTTCGTCGGTTGGAACAGGTGGTTGGTGCCGGGGATCATTTGTGTCTTGAAGTTCTTGTTGCCGCCGGCTTTCAGCGCTGCATCGATAGCGGCAAGGTTCTCCTTGGCCCGGACTTGGATGTCGAATTCGCCGTTGATGGCCAGGACCGGGCACGTCACTTTTTGTAGCACCGGCTTGGGGTCGTACTTTAGGAAGTAGTTCATCCACGGTTCCGAAACCTTCGCGGCGAGGGCGTCAAACGCTTCGGTTTTGTCGGCCTCGATTGCCTTCTTCTGGGCGTCGGTCAATCCAGCCAGGAACGTCTTGATCTCCGCCGTGATCTTCTTTTTCATCTCCGCTTCGGGCAGTTTCTCTAGCCCGACCGGGATGATGATTTCGTTCAACTTGGCCATCAGTTTGACGGTGTCGGACACCTTACCGGCTTGCTTGAGCAAGTCCGCCGTCTGTGTCTTCATGATCTCCACACCCGTGACGCCCGGCCCGGCCAGCATCACGATGAAGCCGATCTCGTCGGGGTGGTCCGCCGCGACCATCGGGGCGATCACGCCACCTTCGCTGTGGCCGACGATGCCGATCCGTTTCGGGTCGATCTCCTTGCGGGCTTTCAGGTATTGCACGGCGGCGACGGCGGCGACGGCGAAGTCGGCGGACGTGGCCCCCATGAACTTGCCGCCGGACTTGTACGTGCCGCGATCGTCATACCGCAACACCGCGATACCTTTTTGCGTGAAGTGATCGGCGATGACGAGGAACGGCTTGTGCTCAAAGAGTGTCTCGTCGCGGTCTTGCGGCCCGGACCCGGAGACCATCACGACGACCGGGAACGGCCCGTCCCCCTTCGGGATTGTTAGCGTTCCGGCAAGCTTGATCTTGGCGGTGGGGTTCTCGAACGTGAGGTCTTCGGACGTGTACGGGTACGGCTTCTTCGGCATCTGCGGGCGGTTGAGTGCCGCAACTTTGTCAACCTTCTTGACGGTCAACGGGTAACCCACTCCAGACTGCTTCCACTCGCCGACCGCCGTGGTGCCATCCTCGGAAATCTTCCCTTCAAACGACGCCATTGCGGGCTTCAACGTGACGATCAACTTCCCGTCTTTCACCTCAACGGTGTCCAGCGGAATGTCCTTCGCACCCTGGTCCGGGCTGTCCATTTTCGCGCTGAGCTTGCCGTCTTTTTCCGTAACTTTGAAGACTAACCGCAGTTCCAACCCACCGACTTTGAGTGGCCCTTCCCAAATGCCAACTGCGAGATTCGCTTTTGGTTTCTCTTGGGCGGTTAAACCCAACGGCAGGCCAATCAGCAGGAAGAATAGTGAAGCGAATCGTAAGCATTTCATGACGTGTAGACTCCGAATCTTGTGAGGCTGCAACTCTTTAGACGTGCTCCAGCCCAGGCACGACGGCGTTGGTTAAGTGCTGGATGATCCCCGCGATGGCGCCTTGCGGCTTGTTGCCTTTTGCGGGGATGATTCGACACTGGGCAAAGGACGGTGGCAGCGCCCGCGTCTCGGTGTATTCGACGATTCGGTCGAAGAATTTCGGTTCGGCGGCAAAAAGGCGGCTGTGGATGAACACCGTCGAAGGGTTGAAGAGGTTAATCACAGCGGCCACGCCGACGGCGAGGTAGCGGGCGGTTTCGTGCAGTTCTTGGGTAATCGCGCCGGGTGAGGATTGCGCATATTCCACCACGCCATCGACACTCAGCGTTCGTCCGATCCGCTGGGAGACGCGGGCGGCGAGGGCGGCGTCACTGCACACGGTTTCTAGACACCCCGTGTTGCCGCACCCGCACAGGCGACCATTCTCCAAGACAGCGGTGATGTGACCAATTTCACCGGCCAAACCACTGTGGCCTTTCAAAATTCGCCCGCCGCTCATCACACCCAACCCCACACCAGCACCGACATCCATCATCGCAAAGTCGTTCAAGCCGACCGCCAGTCCGTACTGTCGTTCCGCGATGCACAGTGCGTGGGATTCTTGCAGCAACACCGCCTCCAGTCCAAGACGTTGTTCCAAATCCAGTGCCGGGGTGTGGCCGTTTGTGATGGGTATGTTCGGCGAAAGTACCCCGCAACCGCGTTGGTAGTCCAACAACCCCGGTAACGTGATCCCCAGACCCAGCGTCGTGACGCCCGGCTTCGCCATCGCATTGCGGCATGCGGTTTCGAGGCTGTTCAATAACTCGGCATACGTGTCGGGAGTCGAAATGGAAACGGTGCTGTCCGTGCGAAGGGCGCCGTCAAAGCCTGCCGAAAGGACCGTGCAATGCCCTGCATCAATGACCACACCGAGGACTTGGACCCGTTCGGTGGCGAGTCGTAGTATCGGGGCCGGGCGACCGCGTGCCGCTAATGGGGCGGCAATTTCTTCCAACAAACCCGACACGAGTAGCGATGCGACGGCTTTTGAAACGGTCGGCGCGCTCAAGTCACACTGTCGTACCACGTCCGCCCGCGACATCGGCCCTTGCGACTGAATGACGCGCAGCACCGAACGTTCGTTGAGCTTACCAACCACACTGGGGCGGATCGACGGAATCAGATTCATTCTCAGCCAACGTACCGAGTTGATCCAATGGCGGAAAGGGGATGCACCTTATGTTTGTACTATTCCCGGCGAACCGGCGACGTGAGTCGCCTGGGTGTGAACCGGGCACCCGATTGGGGTAGCTACCCGGCGAATGGCGTCGCCGGGAATCCGAAACCTCATCTGATAAGACGCTTCTCAGCGTGCGGCCTGTTGGTTCATGCGGGCTTGGAAGGTGCCGTTGTTGATGGCGGCGCCGAAGCCGTAGCCCATGCCGGGGCGGGAGACTGTGGCTTGCCACGGCATTTTCACGTCCGCTTCCGTGTGGATCGTTTCTTGGCGCCCGTCTGCGGTCGTTTGCACCACT
The DNA here is from genome assembly GCA_043716965.1 of Fimbriiglobus sp. GTDB lineage: Bacteria > Planctomycetota > Planctomycetia > Gemmatales > Gemmataceae > Fimbriiglobus. Next base: position 12,600 of record JAYSXU010000113.1, on the reverse strand, counting down.
TCGAGGCGAATCTTGCGTTGACTCCCCGTGACACTTCGGGGTTGGGGCGGCAGTGTAATGTTGAGCGTCTTGTCGGCACCAAACACGCCCGAAACCGTTTGCACTGGTAATTCCAGCGCTGTTGTTTTTTCTTGTGCGAGGGTGAAGGGGATCATCACGTCCGAACCGCCGGCCGTCTTCGTGGTGGCTTCCGGGGTGCCGGTCCATTCGCCGGTGATCTTGGCGGACTTTTTATCCCCTGCTACGTCGATCTTAACGTTCTTGACCGCCGGACTGGCTACTTTGCCGAGGGTCGCCGTGGTGATGGTGAACCCTGGCTCCGCGTTCACGACTTTGTCGAAAGTTTTCTCGCCCTTCTTGGACATCGGAATCGCCAGGGTCTGAGGGAACGGGCGTTTTTCCACAGTCATGCCCGAGTCGGAGACCCGCAACACGACAGAGACGGAACCAATCGCTGGCGCCGATACCGTGACTTTGGCCTCTTCCTTGATGACCGTTTTCCCCGTGATCCCGATGACGCGGATCGGGTACTCGCCCGGCTTTTCGAGGACGACCAATTTCTCGAACACGCCATTTTCCGTGTCCGTCGTTAGGTTTTTACCCCCGAGGTCGAACACCACCTTTTCGGCGTTCTTCACTTCACCGCTGATCCGGAACCCCGCCGGCGCGATCGAACGATCCCCGAGTGGTTCCACTTTTAATCCGGTGATCGACATCGGCAGTGTTTGCATCGCTTGAACGATTTCTACCGGGACTTGGCGAACGTTTTCTTCACTCAGGAAGTTCCGCACGGTCAGCTTGACGTTGTAGTTGCCCAGTTTTGGGAAGGCGTGCGTGATCGTTTCTTTAGTCGCGTCGAACGGCTCTAACGGGGTGCCATCCCCGAAGTCCCACCACCCGGAATCGCCGGTGGCGTGGTTTTGGAAGGTGACCGTCAACCCTTCGGTGGTTATCGCAAAGTTGGCCACCGGCTTCGTCGGCTTGATGACCTTGTCCACGATGGCGTTGCTGTACATCATGACCACGCCGGAGCCGATCCCGAGTGCCATGCCGATGATGCCCTTGATCCAGCTCTTCAAATGCCCTGCGACCCCACCCGATGCGGCTTTTTCGTCGGCCATCGCGCTATCCTCCCTGATTCGCGTCGTCAAAAAATGCGTCACAAGGGCGGCACTCTAGCGAATCCTGGGCATCTCCGGAAGCCCGAATTCAAGCCCGGCGTGCTTCTCGATTTTGGCAATCCCGGCGAACCGGCGACGTCAGTCGCCTGGGTGTAACCTTCCGCCCGTTTGTGGCTGTCCACCCGGCAGCTTACGCAGCCGGTTCGCCGGGAAAGCGGCTACCCACCCGGCAGCTTACGCAGCCGGTTCGCCGGGACTTGTCTGGGTGTCACCCTTGGCGGCCTTTGCCGTGGTAGACGGTGGCTTCGGTCATGACGAGGTCCATAAAAACGTCGTGGGACGAGACGGGGATTTCCGGGAAGATTTGGCACTCGAAGGCCAAAGCCACAAGTGGGGCGTCGGGGCGAGCATGGGCCAGCAAGCGGTCGTAATAGCCTTTGCCTTGGCCCATCCGACCGCCATTCGCGTCGAACGCCGTGCCGGGGACCATGACGAGGTCGAGGTCCGTCGGTTGAACTTTCTTGGCGGGCAACGACCGCAGTTCGGCCTTAGGTTCCATGATCTTGTACGCCCCTTCGACGAGTTCGCTCATGTCTTCGAGGAGGAACAGTTCGAGTTCGTTCGTCTCGACGATGCAGTACGGAACCACAATCCGCTTCCCACCCTTCAGGGCTTCGGGCAACGTGTGGCGTGTCCGGACTTCACTGCCGGCATCGACGTAGAACATCACCGTTTTCGCGGCGACGTATTGCGGCAAGGCCATGAAGGCGTGGACAATTTGCAGACTAATTTCGTCCTTATTCTTCTGCGCCACCCGGTTCTTGCGGGCTTGCTCGCGCAGGGCGGCTTTGATAGTTTGCGCATCGTTCAACGGAACAGCACCAGACATCGGCAGGACTCCAGATCAGGTTGGTGCTGCCATTGTATTGATCGAGATTCCGCAGTGGATCCGCCTTGATTTCAAGTGCCGGATTCGGGGGCGGGATCAACCCCGCGACAGCTTGACGGCGGTGCCGTAGGCCAGCACTTCGGTGACTCCCGGTGCGAACTCGGTGGCATCGTAGCGGACTCCGATCAGGGCGTCGGCGCGCCGCTCCTTGGCGTGTTCGAGCATCCGCTGGTAGGCTTCCTCCCGCGCCGCCTCGCACACCTTGGCGTAGGACTCGATGTTCCCGCCCACGAGCTGCTTCAGCCCGCCGAGTAAGCCCTGCGAGATGCTCGGCGACCGCACCACGATCCCCCGCACGATCCCGAGGTACTCGGAGATCACCGACCCAGCAACGTCGTTGCCCGTTGTGACAATCATCGGTCCGCCCTCTTTTGCTTAATCGTAAAACCCACAAGCAGCACGGTACAAAACACGACATGCCAACGCCATGAAAAACCGGCCCTACACACTGTTCGGTTCCGGAAGCTCTGGATTTCGGCGTTTTGTAGGTCGTGGTCGAGGCGGCTTTGCGACGAGGCCCGACACGCGACTTCATTTGACAGGATTGACAGGATTGAACAGGATAGGAGTTACGCAGTCATGCCGAAATCTAAAACCGATCACAATAGCACGAAAGTACGAAACCGCGAAACCGCGAAACCGCGAAAAATACATCATCTTAGGGTTCTATTTCGTGCTTCCGTGCTTTCGTGATCCTTTGTGTTCTTGGCTTGGAATCGTCAATCCTACGGCAAACCCAGTTGCACTGTATAAGTCCTAAAGGATTCAAAACCGATCCTAAATCCTGTTCAATCCTGTCAATCCTGTCAAAAGTCTGATCGACATTTTTAACCACGTATCAGTCGGGCTGTCGGTGCCCACGTCTAGCCTCGACCGCGACCTGCAAAGCCAGCAAGGCCAAAATCCAGAGTGACACCCTTGACATATCTTCGACTAGGCAAACCCAAGGCGACTCGGTATTTCCACTCACAACCACACATTGGTCCCCGTGAGTGCCGTTATGTCCCGATACGTTCTCGCCGCGTTTCTGGTTGCGATCGTCGTCACTCCAGGGTGGACGCAGTCGCCGGGGGTGCCGGTTCGGAGTGCCACGGAGACGCTCACGTCGCAGCCATTTAACCCGCCACTGTCGCCGACTGCTCAAGCGGCTCTTGAACGCACCACGCAGGAACAGCCGCCCGTTGAAGCGTTCGACCCGGCACGTTGGCAGGTTGATTTGTTGTTGGGTGCGCCAGTTTCGTTGCGGGTCCAGCGACAAATCGGGGATTCCAAGGTCTGGGGGGAAGCCGGTGCCGGGCTTTATATCGTGTGGCCAATGGTCTACGCCGGTTTGCGGGTGGACGCCAAGATGTTTGAAAGCCGCCGGCACGAGGTGCTGTTCCGACCCGGCGTCGATGTGGCGTGGGTCTATTCCTATCGGATATTCGAGAGCGATCGCACGGTCGGTTTCCTCCTGGCGGACGCCGACTTCGTCTGGCGGCGCAAATCCACGGACGGTGGCGCCACCGAGATCGGGCTAAAACTCGGCGTCGCCGCCCCGGTCACCCGCGGCGCCAAAGGCGTGTTCCCAATCGTGGCGCTGCTGTACGGGTTCTCGTTTTAGGAAAATCCCATTGATGGTCGCTTTGTTAGCCCGACGCCAGCGAGGGTTTGGTCAGACGGCTACCGCATTTCGTCCCAAGATTGGACTTAAAATTTGGCCGCCAGTGAGTTGCAAAGTCAATACTGGTTGTGGTGTTGCGAAACGGTTCGAGGTGCCCCTCGCTGGCGCGTCGGGCTAAAAAGAAGCTGCAATATCCTGCTCCCGATTTTCTTCGGAGTTCACCCATGATTCTTGGCTTACGCACGGTTGTTTACCCGGTTGCAGACTTGGACGCAGCGAAGGCGTGGTACTCGAACGTGTTGGGGTTTGAGCCGTACTTCGACCAGCCGTTTTACGTCGGGTTCGCGGTGGGCGGGTTTGAACTCGGGTTGATCCCCGATGGCAAGCCGAGTGTGGACGGAACGCAAGCATACTGGGGTGTCGCGGACGTTCACGCGGCATCAGCCCGGTTGGCCGAACTGGGCGCCACGTCGGACGGTGGTGTGCAAGATGTCGGCGGCGGGATTCTCGCGGCGAAGTTTCTGGACCCGTTCGGCAACGTGTTCGGAATCATCTCCAATCCGCACTTCGACCTCAACGCGGTGCGGTAACTCACACGGTCAGGAATCGGTCGCGGCCGGCGATTCGCCACGTGCCGACGATGTGGCCGGTTTCGGCGATGATCGCGTCGCAGTGCAGGTGGGGCAGATGTGGCCCGGTAGCCGAATCCCATCGACGTGATTCAAGTTCCTCAGGACCGACGGCGATACTGTCAACCAAAACTGGGAGGCGTTATTACGTAACAGGCCCTAACCCTTTCCCGGACGCGCCGTTGCGGGTACCTTGTCTACCACCGTCTCCCACTCGCTGCGGGTCGTTGCTCATGATGTTGTCTCCGGATTTCGTTGCGGGCTTACAAGATACACTGGCACTGGACTTACGCCAGTTTGCGCCGGAGTGTGTGCTGGTTGTCACCATTGTGGCGATGCTCGTGCTGCGGTTGTTCACGGCGCTGAATCGCTTCCATGTGGGGGCGGTGGCGCTGGGCGGGGCAATGGCGGGGTTGCTGGCGTGGATGGCGCCACTGTTGGGCTTGTGGGAAGCGTCGGACGCCCCGTCCGCGTTCACGGGACTGTTGGCTCTCGATCCATTCGCCGGATTTCTGCGGGGGTTGCTGCTCGGTTTTGCCGTTCTTGTCGTCATTCTCACGCGGCTCACCGGCATTCCAGACACCGACGACTCCGCCGACTTTTACACGATGCTGCTCGGCGCCACCCTCGGCATGATGGTCATGGTCTCCGCGAACCACCTGCTGATGATCTTCCTCGGCGTGGAGATGGCGAGCTTGCCGAGTTACGCGCTCGCCGGGTTTTTGAAGGGACGAAAGTCCGGCAGCGAAGCGGCCCTCAAGTACGTGATCTACGGCGCCGCGTCGTCCGGAGTGATGCTGTACGGCATCAGTTTGCTTGTGGTGGCGTTCGGTACCGGGTCGCTTCCGGCGGTCGCGGCGGGGTACGCGAACGTCTTCTCCGGTGCGGGTTCGGCGTCACTGGTCGCGGTCGCCACGCTGTTCTTTATCGTCGGCCTCGGGTTCAAACTCGGGGCCGTGCCGTTTCACTTCTGGCTGCCGGACGTGTTTGAAGGCGCTGCCGCCGAAGTCGCCGCGTTCCTGTCGATCGCGTCCAAAATCGCCGCCATCGGGCTGACCGCCCGCTTCCTGCTCACCCTACAAAACCGCGTCAGTGACACCGGGTCGTCACTGGTCCTACCCGAATCGGTCGGGATCGCGCTGTTACTGATTGCCGCAATGACCATGACCCTCGGGAACGTCCTGGCGCTGATGCAGACGAACGTGAAGCGGCTGCTGGCCTACTCCACGATTGCCCACGCCGGGTACATGCTCCTGGGGTTGGCCACACTGCGGAAAAGCGGTGTCGCGGCAGTGCTGGTGTACTTGGTGGCGTACCTGCTGATGAACCTCGGCGCCTTTGCGACCGTCGCCTTCGTCCGCAACCGCACCGGCTCCGAAAACCTGGACGCCTATCGCGGGCTGTTGAAGCGGGCGCCGACCCTGACCATCGCGTTCGCCGTCTGCCTCATCAGCCTGCTCGGCCTGCCGCCCTTTGCGGGCTTCGTCGGCAAGTTCCAAGTTTTTATCGAAGTGTTTGACGCCGGTCGGTTCTACGCCAACGCCGGCAGCCCCAACTTGGCCATAGCGTTCTACGCCCTGCTCGGCATTGCCGTCGTGAACACCGTGATGAGTGCCGGGTACTACCTCAAAATCCTCCGCATCGCCACCTTCGACGACCCCCTCCCCCCCGACGAAACCGGCCACCCCACCCCCCTAGGCGAAACCCCCGACCAAACCGGCTACCTCGCCCTAATCGCCACGCTCATCCTGCTCCTGGGCGTCTGGTGGGGACCGCTCACCGACATCGCTAGAACGTGCGTGGGGTGAAAGAAATTACGGCACGGCGTTGATTTCGACGACGGCAGTTTCGGTATGGGGCAGCGGGATCGGCAACCCCTCGGCGGCCAACCCTTCGATGTGAAATGCGATCGCGCCTTGCATCAGGGCGATTGTCTCAGCCCGATCATCACCGGCTGCCACGCACCCGTCCAAATCCGGCGAGTAGGCGGAGAACCCGGTATTGGTCGGTTCCAGAATAATCAGATACTTCATGACGCAAGTCTTGCTTGAGGTGTTGCGTTCCGAGAGTTGCAAAAAAGACCTGAAATAAACCAAAAATCAATCAGTGCCGAAGGAGTTCACGGTGAGGGGGGCAGGAAACGCTTTACGCGAACATGTCGATTTCCTAGGGATTTCGCTTGTCTGGCCGTAACTCAAAACAAGGAACTATCATCAAACGCACGATCCGTGTCTGAGCATAACTAAATCTATCTTCACCTGAATTCACGATCGACGACAATCTTCCATACAGGCAATTAAGAATTTCACAAAGCGTGTCCTGCACCCCAGGGCCATTCCTTTATTCACTCTGTGGGCCAATTTCGAGGTCAAAATCGCCGTAATTCGATGTAATTCGACTTTTTGATGCGTGTAGTTTGAACGAAGAAAAAGCCCAGCCCTGCACTCAGGGTACACAAACACTACAATGAACAATATCGCGGTAATACAAAGTATCGCTATAATTGTCAAAAAGATCCGAAGCCATACAGGCGTACCCCCGTGTTCGATCTTAACCGATGTTAAGGGGATTTCATCCAGTTTAGTTGTTGTAACCTGTGTTGTCAGCGAAGGAGTCGGAGATGTCAGTACCGCTTCGGTGCGTATAGATAATTTGACATTATTTTGTGTTTTGTCTTTTTCCGTAAGCGCGGATGAAGGAAAATCCAAAGCGGGTTCATGGTCGCTCGACTTAGGTTGAGAATCATTCGGCTCAAGTTGTGACACGCTAGGAGTCAACCCAAGCACTGTACTTGTACCTCCACTTGTTACAGAGTAACTGTTAAAGTTGTTTCTCGCTGCGATGACTGCGGATACAAAAGGAGACTTAGTTCCTGGCACGCCAGTATATGGGTTAATGTTGCCACGTGTCGTCCAATTGTTGTACACGTTTCCGTCCGGTGCCGATCGCATGTGCGGCGTGATGTAGCTCCCATTACTGCGGGTGTATCCACTGACATGCACTGGAGCACTGGAAGTGTGTGATGAATTCGAGGGGCTGTGGCTGGAAGCGTGTGATGAATTCGAGGGGCTGTGGCTAGGTCCACTACTATGGCCGCCGCGACCACCTCCACCACGTTGACCACCTCCGCCACTGCCGGCTTCCACATGGGCAGTAATGGTAATCAACGAAACTAGACCCAAGAACCAGCTTAACACTCTCATGTGTGAATCCAACATTGTGACCAAACCTCCACATACTAACCGGGATTGAGCAATACCAATTCAATCCAAATTAGAATTTTGATCAACCGTAACCTTACCAGTAATCAATTTGACCCAGCCAGAAATCAGGTAATCAATTGACAATCATATCAGTGGTTTGCTTTGAGTCAATCTAAAAAGCATTCTTATATTCGCAAATCCCATAGAGCCGCCTAAAGCACTCTATCAACTTTGGTCAAAGGCTGCACTGTACCTGCACGAATGAGGCTAACTTCGGATGAGTGACTCGATTCATTTGTTTCACAATATGGGACACTCTATTTAAGCGTCGAAAATCAATGCGATCTTTGCACAATTGCGCTGATTTAGCTCCCCCTACCGCCATTGTCCCCTGCCCGCCGTTCGCGGTAGGGTGTTGCGATGAACACGGCCACACTTCCCGATATGCTGGAACGCATGGAACCTGCGTTCGCTTCGTTGTTCGCCGATGTCGTTTTTGACCGGCCTTTGGACCACGCTTACACGTATGCCGTGCCGGACCACTTGCGGGACCAAGTGGCGGTCGGGAAGCGGATCGAGGCGCCGTTCGGGCGGGGTGATAAGACGATCGAGGGGTACGTCATTCGCGTTAGCGCGAACGAGCCGGTGCGGGAGGTGAAGAGCATTACGAAGGTCGTGGACGACGTTGCTCTCTTGGATGAACACCTGTTGAAGCTGACGCGGTGGATGGCGGACTATTACTTGGCCGGGTGGGGGCAGGTGTTGCACGCGGTGGTCCCGGCGGGGGTGCGGGAGAACGCGGGGACGAAGGCGGTGGTGTTCGTGGAGGCGGTTGCGAAGGCGGACTTGCCGAACCCGCTCCCGAGCGTGACGCCTAAGCAAAAGCTTGCGCTGGACCGGCTGAAAAAAGAAGGGCAGGCGATGGAGTTGAACCAACTCGCCCGCATCGTCGGCAGTGGCACGTCGCCGATTAGCGGGTTGGTCAGCAAGGGGCTGGTCCGCAAGTACAGTGAACGCATCGACAAGTTTGACCTGGACTACCTCGCGCAAAAGTCCGGCACGGACGCCGAACCGCACGTCCCGTCCACGCCGTGGGTGTTGAACGCGGACCAGCAACGGGCGTGGGACGTGATCCACGGCGCGTTGCAAGTGGGCAGGCATCAATCGTTCTTGCTGCACGGCGTGACCGGGAGCGGCAAGACGGAGATTTACCTGAAGGCGCTCGAAGAAGTCGTCCGGCAGGGCAAAGAAGCGATCGTCCTGGTACCCGAAATTAGCCTGACGCCGCAGACGATCGAGCGGTTTCGTGGGCGGTCCGGTGCGGTTGCGGTGCTGCACTCCAACCTGACCGACGCGGAGCGGGGCGGGTACTGGCGGCGGATCGCGGCGGGGCACACGCAGGTCGTGGTCGGCGCCCGCAGCGCGGTGTTCGCCCCGACGCGGAAGCTCGGCCTCATCATCATCGACGAGGAGCACGAGAACAGCTTCAAGCAAGAATCGACGCCGCGGTACCACGCCCGCGACGTGGCCGTGATGCGGGCGGCACTGGCGGACGTGCCGATCATTCTCGGGTCCGCCACGCCGTCGTTGGAAAGCTGGCACCAAGCTTCGACGGGTGCGTACACGCTGCTGACACTTCCGAACCGGGTGGAGAATCGCCCGCTGCCCGCCGTGCGGTTGGTCGATCTTCGCCACGAGCCGAAATCTCCCGGCAAGCAGTTCGCCATCGGCCAGACGCTCGAAACCGCGATGCGGAAAGCGTTGAAAGACGGCGGGCAGGTGATGCTCTTGCTGAACCGTCGCGGCTATTCGACGCACGTTCATTGCCCGAGTTGCGGTCACGTGGCGCAGTGCCAGCACTGCGATTTATCGCTGACGTTTCACCGCAACAAAGCCTCGCTGGTGTGTCACTATTGTGGGTGGGAAACCGCCCCGCTGTTGAAGTGCCCGCAGTGCGCCCAATCCGCAATTCGCTACCAGGGGTTGGGCACGGAGAAGTTGCAAGCGGAGTTGGAAGAACGCTTCCCGGCCCAAGTGATTCAGCGGATGGATTCGGACACGATGTCGAAGCCGGGCAGCCATCAACGAGTCTTGGACGCCTTCCGCGACGGGCTAATTCACATCCTGCTCGGCACGCAAATGATTGCGAAAGGTCTCGACTTTCCCAACGTCACGCTGGTCGGCGTCATCAACGCGGATGTCGGCTTGCACCTGCCGGATTTTCGCGCCGCCGAACGCACCTTCCAACTGCTCACGCAAGTCGCCGGGCGATCGGGGCGCGGGGACAAGGGCGGCACGGTGATGGTGCAAACCTTCACGCCGGAACACCCCAGTATTGCACTCGCCGCCAAGCACAATTTCATCGAATTCGCCAAGCTGGAAATGACCCACCGCAAGCAGCACGGCTACCCGCCCTACCACCGCATGGCCCGACTTATTGTGCGGAGCGAGAAGGAAGACGGCGCGTCAAAGTTCGCCGACCAACTCGCCGGCGCCTTCCGCGAAGCCGTCGTCCGCGCCTCCCGGCAACAGAACCAAACCGCCCCCACCGTCCGCGTCCTCGGCCCCGCCGAGTGCCCCGTCTTCAAGCTCAACGACTACTACCGCTTCCACTTCCAACTCCAGTCCGAAAAGAGCGGCGACCTGCACCAAGTCTTGCGCGAAGTCCTCGCCGTCTCCAAGCCGCCGAGCGGCGTCGAGTACCAAGTCGATGTCGATCCGTTCAGCATGTTGTGAACCGAAGATTTGGATAGGCATTTGCATTTCAAACAGCGCGGCGGTAAAGTCGTGAAACGACCATTGCCCGTGGAGCGTTCCCGATGTCTCCGATTAAGCCTTGCGGTTTTGTGCCAAGACGTGGAGTACGACGCGGATGGTCAACTCTTTAGCCTGAACGAGCCGTTGCACACCGTGCGCAAACCCTCCGGTGAGTCGTGGCCATTCACACCCGCTACTTTAATGGTGTACGTGCAACTCGAAGACGCCGTCGGGACGTACCGTTTCACGGCTCATGTTCACACTGAGCAAGGCACGGTGATCGAACCAGTCCCGGCGCCGACTACAATCACGTTTGCCGGACACACCAACCGGAGCTTACCGATCGAACACATTTTTTCATTCCCCGGACTGAAGTTTCCAAGTGCAGGTGTTTACGAGTTCTTGGTAGTCTGCAATCATGCACCGTTGCAACTGCTTGGTGTCGTGGAAGCGGCTGCACGGTTGCGTGTGATAGACTGACTTGTTCAAACGCCATCCCTGTTCAGTGCAACTGCGGAGATAGACAATGACTACTAACCGCTTCGAGCGAGTCACGAACCCGATCACGCCCACCCCACTGGCGATGGGTGAAACGGTCGGCATCAAGCGTTTCGAGCGAGTCACGAACCCGATCATACCGACGCCATTGTACCTAGTAACTCCCGATGTTTTGACGCTCGAAGTAGAATTCGATGCGACGACAACTGCGAGGCCGATGGATGTCGCGCGGAAACTGATGGCACTGTCGATGGCGGTCGATCGGCTGGAACGGTCCTTGGGCGGCGAGGGTGTTCAGGTCAACGAATTGACCCAGGATGGCCCGGTCGTCAAAATGGCGTTACTACCCACAATGGTCGATGGCGCAACCGATCGGTTGGTTCAACTCCGCAGAGCGGTGGAACGAGTGGTGCCGGAGGGAATCCACACACGACGGGTAGGCTAATACTATTTGCCGGTGCGGACGACATCGAAGACCGGGATTCGCATCCTGCTACTACTTATTTCTTGACAACTGCGTCTTCTACCAATTGCAAGTCCACAGCAGGAAATTCGCCTTGGGATGTTATTTGATAAACAGTATCACTCACAAACTCGACCGTATAAAGATGACGGCCCTTCACCCCGATCGGCCCGCGATCTTCCTTCACGACTCCCTGAATCATGCGATTTGGGTATTGAAACTGAACCCGATCGCCTCTCTTGAAACGAACTTCAGACATGATGATTTCTCCTCGGAACATTTACCACGGAGCACGGCCAAGCAACGTATGCAAGTAAAGATACATCGTTCGATCGTATTGATAGGCCAAATTATTGACAGCGCTCAACCATCCTCTCACTTTGACCAATTGAAGTGATGTGTTGCCGTCGGACGCAACGCGATCGAAATCATGATGGGCGATGGCATTTCGCCAATCAATCAACTCCTGTAGCATTACACGCCGGCGATGATTTCGGCTGTCCAATGCCAGCACGTCATTCCAGAAATCGACTCCCAAACGGTTAAAATCCGCCCCAATCGCACCGGGGTGGGGATTGCCACGGCTGAGACTCCGGTTCCAGATGAATTCATTGCGGAGAAACAGATGGAGATGGCTTGGCACCAGCGTCAGAATTTGATCCACACACTCCGTGTGCAAGTCACGACAAAACCCTTGAAACTGGGCAGAGAGTATTGTTGTGTAGGAGTAGTTGATCTGCTGCGTAGCGAACCGCCGGCCCCGGTCGGACCCGCCAACCATGACGTGGGCATTTTCAATTTCCGCGATCGCTTCGGATCGTTCGCCGGTCCACCGCGTCAGTGAATTTGATGACATGAAACAGCCCTCCGTGTCCGACCCGATTCTAATTACATCTTACCCCTTGCCTACGGAGTTCCTTGGCTTTTTGCCGTGCGGACCACGTCGAGGATTTTGCCGGTTTCGTCGATGGCCATGTGGGAGAGTTGCTCGCCTTCGAGGCGGCGGAGCGTCAGGTGAAAGCTGGCACTGACATCGGCGAAATGCCGGCGCAGTTCGGCGGGCTTGGGGATGCGTAACTGACCCCATGAACCATCACCCAAGAACACATCGCCGGGTCGTTTGGAATGTCACAACGACTTCATGTATTCGACGAGATCCCAACATTCTGCGTCGGTGAACGGCACACTTTGACCGTTGCCCTTGAAGTATTCGTGGCCCGCGTTGGAGTTGCCCGGAATCGGCTTGCCGTTGTCCAGGACTTGGAATCGTGGGGCGTTGGGCACATCGGTTTTGAACCCGACGTGCTTCGGGTCGAACTCGCGTCGGCCCACGCTGAAGGACTTCGAGCGTTTATCCGCCGGGAGTAGAATCTCGTA
>JAYSXU010000112.1:0-17780 GCA_043716965.1 Fimbriiglobus sp. | reverse complement strand
ACTCTCGGATCTCGCGGTCAAGGCCGGACTTCAAATCCTCCGCCCAGCCGTCGAGTTTGTCCATTTCGGCTTCGTAGTACCGTTGGTTCCGGCTCATGACCGAGTTCATCGCGTCCGCACGGGCCGAGTCGAATACCGGGCGAAACGCTGCGATAATGTCGGTTGGAACGGCCACAGAACCTGTTACGATCCCCGTAACGACCATCAGCTTGGTGCATGTCTCCGGGTCGAGCTGTTCCCCGGCGTCTGTGACCCCGGCAAACACCAGTATGTCTTCGCCTTCCAACGCCACGACCGACAAGTTCATCAGTCGCAACCAACCCGAGTACCCTTGCAGTCGCTCGACAAGGCCGAGTCGCCCTTGAGTCCGGTCGTACCGGAACTCCACGTGTGCGGGTAAAAGTGTGCGGGCCAAAGCGCGATCAATCAACGCTTCGGCGAGTGGGTGACCGGCGCGGTAATGAATATCGGCTTCGGTCAACTTCTCCCGATCCAACACATACGGGCCAAAGGAAACGGCTGGCAGTCCGGCGGGAATCGTAGCGAGTTGGAACCCATGTTTGCGTGTATCGTAGGTGGCCGAATCGCCGAGTTCAAACTTCGTCAACACCCAGAGCCAGTCGCCGTACTGGTTGAGGTGGCTACGGCTGGCGTCGTTGCGGAGTTTCAGCGTTTGGCGGACCTCCGGATCGAAGTGCTCGAACAGCTTGGAGCGGGTGTCCGAAAGCGAAGCGGTAATTTCTTCGTCGAGTTCGTTTTGTAGGGCGTCGAACGCCGCGTTGATTTCGGCCGACGTGCGGCAGTTCTGATAAATGGCGTGAATTCGTTTCTCGAAGTCGATGCCGGACTCCAACGCCCCCAGAACCTCGTCCGAAGCACCGAACACGCCGTCGAAGAGTTTGAGCTTGGCGTCGAGCAACTCGAACACCCGCCGGTCCGCTTCGTTGGACCTGTTCAGGAAGTTGATGACCACGACGTCGTGCTTCTGCCCGTACCGGTGGCAGCGGCCGATCCGCTGTTCGATCCGCTGTGGGTTCCACGGGAGATCGTAGTTCACGACGAGGTTGCAAAACTGAAGGTTCACGCCTTCCGCCGCGGACTCCGTGGCAATCACTTGCGCCCGCTCGTGAAACTCGTCCACGAGAGCGGACCGCAGGTCAGCCGTCGGCGAGTCCGAAACCCGTTCGTGCCCCGAATGCCGAACACGCCAAGCCTTGTAGATCGCCTTCGATTCCGGGTCCGTATTCGTCCCGTTAAACAGGACAACGTTCCCGGAGTAGCCGTTGCTTTCGAGAAGACTGAGTAGGTAAATCTGTGTCCGTCGAGACTCGGTGAACACGAGGGCTTTCTGCGGTGCTCCCAATTCCACGGCTTTTTTGAACCCCTGCTGCAATGCCTTTAGCAACGCCTCCCCTTTGGCGTTCGTGCGAATGGACTCGGCCAGCCCACGATACGACCGCAATTCGGCGAGTTCGTCGGCGATCGATTGTTTGGGTTTTACGACCGGCGTTTCGTCTTTTTCCTCATCATCGTCTTCCCATTCTTCCTCTATCTCCTCAGTTGTATCGGCGACGCCATCACCGATGACTTCCGAAATACTCGTCACCGGTTTTTGAGCCTCGACTGTCTGAAGTCCTTCGAGCCGGTCAATCATGGTCCCGAGCGTGTCCCCAATTGCGAACGACGACGACGCGAGAATCTTCCGGAGCACCAAGGTAATGAGCTGACGTTGACTGTTCGGAAGAGCGTGCAGGTCCGTCTTCTGAAGGTAAGCCGACACTTGCTGGTAAAGCTGCTGTTCAAGATCGGTGGGCGTAAAATCTTGGGTAATCGATTGGCGGCGGGGAAATCGGATGTATTCGGTCACGTCCCGGCGAAGGGTCCGCTTGCAAATCGGCCGGAGTCGGGCTTTTAACGACCCCATCATGCGCACTTCATCGCCGCGACGACAGAATTGGTCGCGGAACGAATCTTCGCTGCCGAATATCTGGTCGTCAATGAACGTGATTAAGCCGTAAAGTTCAAGCAGCGAGTTCTGGAGTGGGGTAGCAGTGAGCAGAACCTTGGGACGGTGGCCGACTGCCTCCCTCAGATTGCGGGCGATCTTATTCGACTTTTTATAGACATTGCGGAGGCGGTGCGCCTCATCGATTACCACCAAATCCCACTTCACAGCCTTGATATCAGCGGTCTTCGCGCTTGCGAACTGGTAGGACACGATCACGATTTTGCCCGGCACCTCGAACGGGTTGAGGATCCCACTTTTCTTGGCTTGGTTGTAACTCTTCGTCTCAAAGATGACGGAGTCGATGTAAAACTTTTCCGCCAGTTCCACGCTCCACTGCTTACGTAGCGACGCGGGCACAACGCAAAGTATTCGCCGCTTTCGCTCGGCCCAAAGCTGGCTGACGATTAACCCCGCCTCGATCGTCTTTCCCAGTCCCACTTCGTCGGCCAGAATTGCCCCGCGTGACAGGGGCGACCGAAACGCGAACAGCGCCGCTTCGACCTGGTGCGGGTTGAGATCGACCGTGGCGTTGGCGAGCGACTGCGACAACTTCTCAGCTTTTTCCGCCGGCAGCCGCTTGGTCAATTCGTGGGCCAGATATTTCGCGTGAAAGGGCGTACTCATCGGATCGATTCGGCTCGTAGGAACGAATCAACGGTTTAGCCGATACGGTACGAGTTTCGCCAACAGCGGACAGCCGTTGTCTAAACACAAGCCACGTATCGATATGCCATTAACAGGTTACTTTTCGTAATTTCCTAATCCGTTGCCAGTCTTGCTGCAGGGAAGCCACACGCCCAAAATTGACGATTAAACAACAAGGGTTCTGTGAGAAACTCGTCGCGTTGGGCGTCGCCGTTCACGCCGACTGTGCGGAGTTCGGTCGCGTAACAAAACAGGGTTAAGAAAAGACCCAGTCCGGCGCGAACAAGCAGTGTCAACGGGTCCATTCCCCAAATGGGGTCATGCTATCTTGCCCGCAGAGAGCTCTGCGAAACCAAACGTGGCCTCGTTGTTTTGCTTCCGCCGCAGAGGGTGTTGCTCGCCCGCGAGTACCAAGTCCACTAGCGCCGAATCCTGCTCGCTCCATTGACCGGTCGGCTGTTTTCGCGTGCCGTCGTCAGGGTGTCATCCATCATGCCCGTTGTGTGATGATCGAAACCGAGCAGGTGGTCCAGCTCGTGTTCGAGAACGGCGAGCAGATCCTTGCGATTCTGCTCGCCTTGGTTGCCGGGCGTGGTGAGTCAATTCCTAGCCCGGCGTTGCATCGACGAACCAGCCCCAGCCCGGCGTGCATTCAGTCGTCGTTCTGGATCAGGCCGTAACCACGATTCTTCGTGAACAGCCCGTTGCTGCTCAGCCCGGACAGGTCCAGGCTGAAGTATTCGTCGGTCTCCTTTTTGTCGTCGCCCTTCACTTCGATCGTGATCGTCTTCGAGGTCTCGCCGGAGGCGAAGGTCAGCGTGCCGGTCTTGGCGACGTAGTCGCCGTCGCCCGTCGTGGCGGTGCCGTTCGCGGTGCGGTACGACATCGTCACCGCCTGGTCGTAGGCGGCCGACAGCGTGACCGTGAACGTGAACAGGGTCGTTCGGCCCTTCTTGCCCTCGGCCTTGGTCACGTCGCCGATGCTGATCCGCGGCTCGTCGTCCACGATGGTGCCCACGCCCTGGCCGTCGGCGATGTTCGCATTGGTTGCGGCGCTGAGGTTGACGGTAAACGTTTCGGGCAGCTCGGGGAGGCGGTCGCCGATGACCGTGACCGTGAACGTCGCGCTGGTCTGACCGGCCGGGATGATCACGTCCCCGGATGCGGCTGTGTAGTCACTGCCCGCAGCAGCGGAGCTATTCGCCGTGGCGTAGTGGACCGTCACGTCGATGTTGGAGGCGGCCGAGAGGGACACGGTGAAGGTGGCGCTCGTCGTGCCGGTGTTGCCTTCGGTGACCGTCGCGTTACTGACGGAGATCAGCGGACCATTCCCGAACGTGCCGTCGCCGTTGCCTAACAGGATGGTCTCGAAACCGGAGCTGACCGCAGCCAGGTCGAGCCGGCCATCGCCGTTGGAGTCGTCGATCCTCACGGTGGCCCAGTAGGTCTCGCCCGAGTAGGTGACGTAATCGCGGCGCGCCTGCAACGTGCCGTCGCCGTTGCCCAGGTACACCTTGACCAAACCCTGCTGCCACCTGGTCGCGGGCACAGCCACGTCGAGGTCGCCGTCGCCGTCGAAGTCGGCCAGCACCGGCGTGTAGAAGTCCTCCGTAACGTCATTGGTGCCGGTGGACGCGGCGGTCGAGAAGATCCCGTCGCCGTGGCCGAGAAGCACGCGCAGGGTGGAATAACCGAAACTATCCAGGGGCGGGTTCGACGTCACCACCAGGTCAACCTTGCCGTCGGTGTTGAGGTCGCCGGTCGCGACGAACCACGAGACCAGCCCGCCCGGGGGAAGGTTCAAAGAAACGGGCGGGGCGAACGTGCCGTCGCCGTTGCCCAGCAGGATGTTGACATCGTTGCCCGTGACGCCGTATTCGTCGTAACTGCCGGTAGCCAGGTCGAGCATGCCGTCGGTGTTGAAGTCTCCCACTGCCACGGATTGCACATCCGGGACGCTGGCGGTGGTCTGAGCCGGCTGGAACGTGCCGTCGGCGTTGCCCAAGAACACA
The DNA here is from genome assembly GCA_043716965.1 of Fimbriiglobus sp. Lineage (GTDB taxonomy): Bacteria > Planctomycetota > Planctomycetia > Gemmatales > Gemmataceae > Fimbriiglobus. Next base: position 13,115 of record JAYSXU010000112.1, on the reverse strand, counting down.
CTGATCGTGCTGACGAAATTGTCGTCGTAGTCCAACGTCGCCAGGTCCAGAATGGCATCCCCGTTGAAGTCGGCCGACGCGATGAAGGCCGGCACGCAGCGGTCTTCCAGGACTTCGGCGTTTAGCCGACCCGCCGCGACCCGCCGCGAGCCTCGTTGTCGGTGATGGCGTTGGCCTTGGTTCGAAGCCGGCGTGGATCGGAGGCCTTGCAGCCAACTGTGGAATGTCATGGTTAGTTCTCCCTTTCGAGGTTGGTCTGCGATAGAATGGAGAGACATCGCTTCCGGCGCGCAGACCGAGCGCCGGGGCGGTGTCGGGCCGGCGGGGGCTTGCTTCGCAGCTTGGACCCCACCGGCCGCTTGGTGTTCGACCACCGAGAACGGAGCGTGCCTTAGGGTGCGGGTTCGTCGATCCGAGGGGCCGCACCCTTCGGAATCAGAAAGAACGCGACGAATTTCAGGTCGCTTGTTCCTGCATTCCCAGCGATGTGCGCGTCACCGCCGTCCTCCACAAAGCCGGTTCCCGCGGGGTAGACGATGGCGGTGGTGGGATCAGTGGCTTCGTACTTGGTCATCGTGCCGGCGGTGATCATGACGAAGACCGGTCCCGGGTGCGAGTGCCAGCCGGTGTGTCCCCCCGGAGCGATGGTGTAACCCACCACGCGGGTCTCCCACTCCCCCTTGGTTTTGATCTTAAAGTGGTGGGTATTGCTGGTGCCTTTGATGTCGATCTCGTCCAGCGCCACCGGCCCCGCGATGAGGGTGCTGGTGACCCCCGCGCCGGGCGTCGCCCAGGCGACCCCGATGCCGATTCCACCGAACGCGCAGCTGACGAGAACGCCAGCCAGCATCAGCTTGGATTTCATCTTGCTCATGGTCATCTTCCTGTCTTGTGTGTGTGCTGCGAGAAATCTCGCCGCGGCTGGCAGCGCTTTGTTTGTCAAAGGCACTGCCGGTTGTGGCCGTCCGAACGTCGGACGGCACCTTACTTCTCCTGCAATCCGATGAAGACAGCGGGACGGCTGTTCCCTCGCCTACGCTCCAGCGTTCCGTCGCCGGCTTGCTGTTCGCCTGTCAGGCATTCGTCGTTCGGTGTGACATCGATTCCCTCCTGTGGTCCGCGTTAGAATGCAGAGACATCGCTCCCGGCGCGCAGACTGAGCGCCGGGGCGGTGCCGGGCCGGTGAGGGGCTTGCATGGCGGTATGAACCCCCACCGGCCGCTTTCTGTTGCCAATCGATTCGGCTGCTCGATGGCAGCCCTCAATCAACCTTGCCAACCAACGGTGCGGCTGAAGATTGTGTAACCGCAGGTTGCTTGTCCGACGACTTCCTGTCATCGGGCAGACGGATCCTTCCCATGACGGTGAGAATCGTGAGGACGAAAGCAGCCCCTAGCGCAAACCCACCCGTGGTGAGTCCGATTGCATCGTGGAATCTCGCATTCTCGGAGCAGCGAATCACGGAGCTGACTCCAATAAGAAAGAGGAAAGCCATGAGGGCCAAATTCGGTCGAAAGCGTCGCATAATTGCTCCTATTTAGTCTTCTTGTTCATCAATTCGTCCGCTTCCGCGCGAATGCGGACTAGCCGTTGGTCTTTTGGCAGGTACTTCTCCATCCATTCCACGGCCCGGTCGTACCACTTTCGGGCCGCTAACTTGTCTCCCGATTGCCAGTAGGCCATGGCCAGGTAGAACCAGTTGAAGGAGTCGCCGCCGTCCTTGCGCAGCTCGATCGACTTTTCCAGAGCGGTAATGCTGTCTTTCCAATCCCCGGTTCGGTAACGTGCCCAACCCAGGGCCTGCCAGGACCACTCCGAGAGCTTTGCGAGTTCAACCGATCTCTTGGCTAACTCGACGGCCCGCTTCGGGTCCCGAAACTTCGGATCCGCGCAGGTTGCCAAGAAACCCGCCAGGTAGTTCAGACTCTCGATCAAGTCGGGGTGGTTAATGGCAAGTTTGGCTTGCCGCCGCAGCACCATCTCTTCGCGAACCTTGAGTTCCTCGCTGTGCCGGTCGAGAGCGGCGTAGCCGTTGGCCAGGCCCATCATGCAAGAGAGCGTGACGCTTTGATCGGGACCGAGGATTTCTTTCATGAGGGGCAGCGTCACCTCATAGAGCTTGACTGCCTCATCGAACTGTCCACGGTTGTGGTAGATCATGGCCAAGGTGTCCATGCTCGTCAGCGTAGCGCGATGCTTGGGGCCAAGTCTGTCCTTCATGCGCGCGACCGTCTCTTGGCCGAGCTTGAGCGCCTCGTCGTGTCGGCCAAATCCGCTGTAAAGGCCGGCCAGGTTGTTCATGCTCCTCAATGTGGCCGGATCGTTAGGGCCGAACTTGGCTTTGAGTAGCGCCAGCGTCTCTTCATTGAGCTTGAGAGCCTTGTCCTGTTCGCCGACGGTTGCGTAACTGACCGCCAGGTTACTCATGGCCCCAAGCGTTTTCGGATCGTCGAGACCGAGTTTGGCCTTCATCAGCGCCAGCGTTTCTTCGCGGAGCTTGAGAGCTTCGGGGTGACGGCCCAGCGAGTAGTAGCAGTTTGCCAAGTTGTGCACGCTTGCCAGTGTGTCGGGATGGTCGGGACCAAGCCGCTTGCTCCGGATCGCCCAGGCTCTCTCGGCTAGATCGACGGCGATCTTCTGTTCGCCGAGGTTGGCGAATGACGTCGCTAGCGTAAAGCGCAATCTAGCCTCGACGAGCGGCTGATCGGTGAACCTTAAGCCGATGTCCGGGAGAGCGGCTTCGAGCGCTTTTCGGACTGTCACCTCCCGGCCCAGTCCTCCCGCCTGGCCTTCCGGTCGAGCGGCGGCGATGACTTTTTCTTCCAAAAACTCTAACACGTCCCTCGCTTCGGTCTCCCGCGTCTGAGCGACCATCCTTTCTTGTTTTTCGGCTTCGGCGGCCGCAATCGCCTTCTGTTCGTTCAGCTCGGCAATCTGCCGCTGTTGCTCAGCCCGAACGAATCCCCAACTCGTGCCGACGACCCCAACGAACAGCGCCAGAAGCACCAAGTTCGCCGCCAGCACCGGCCATTTGTTCCGCCGCGCGAACTTCCGTAGCCGATAACCAGCCGACGGCGGGCGCGCCTGAATCGGCTCGTCCGCCAAGTATCGCTGCACGTCCGCCGCGAAGGCGCTCGCCGTCTCGTAGCGGCGGTTGCGGTCCTTCTCCAGGGTCTTCATCACGATCCAATCTAGCTCGCCGCGGACCAGTTTCGTCAACTTCGTCGGTTCCATGTCGCGCTGCGCCGAGATCGACGCCAGCGCCTCCCCCGAGTCGCTCAGTCGGGTGCTCGGCTTGGGCGGCTCCTCCTCCTTGATGATGCGGAGGATCTCGCCATAGGCTGCCGCCTTGATCCGCTTGTGGGTGAGAGGCGTGCTGCCCGTGAGCAGTTCGTACAACAGCACGCCCATTGAGTAGATGTCGCTGCGAGTATCGACGCCCAGGGCGCTCATCTCGGCCTGCTCGGGACTCATGTATTCCAGCGTGCCGACCAGGGTTCCGTACTGCGTGAACAGGGTCCGCTCGGTTAGCTTTTGTTCCGTCGCCTTGGCCACGCCGAAGTCGATCACCTTCGGCACCGGCTTGCCGTCGTACAGCGTGACCATGACGTTCGACGGCTTGATGTCGCGGTGGATGATCCCCTTCTGGTGGGCGTGCTGGATCGCCTGGCAGACCGGCACGAACAGCTCCAGACGTTGGCGCGGCGTCAGGTGGTTGTCGTCGCAGTATTTGGTAATCGGCACGCCGTGGACCAGTTCCATGACGAAGTACGGTCGGCCGTTCTCCGTGGTCCCGCCATCAACGACACGGGCGATGTTGACGTGGTCCATCATCGCCAAGGCTTGCCGCTCGGTCTCGAACCGAGCGACGACCTGTCCGGAGTCCATGCCCGGCTTGATGACTTTGAGGGCGACCTTCCGCTGAATCGGCGCGGTCTGCTCGGCCATGAAGACGGTGCCCATGCCGCCCTCGCCGATCTGTTGCAACAGCTTGTACGGGCCGATCATCGTGCCGAGGGTTTCGCTGTGGGCGGGCCTCCCGGTCGGCGGAACAAACGCACACGTGGCGTCAATCGTCGAAGCCGGCTTTTGCAGAAAGCTGCCGGCGTCGTCGTAAAGACGCAACAGCCCTTGCACCTGTTCCCGCAACTCCGGCCGATCGGCGCACGCCGCGTCCAGGTACGCCTGTCGTTCGGCGGGGGTCTCCTTTTGGAGGGCGGCGATAAAGAGTTCACGCTCGGTCATGGCCTGATCCTGTCGGATGAGTTCCTGTCTGTCAGTGCGTAATCCACCCCTGGATCGCGCAAGAAGATGGAAAAAAAAGTACGGGTCACGAGTTGTCGGCGGTGCCACCCAGGGCGCGGAGCAGCCACGCACGGGCGTAGGCCCAGAGGAAATCCGCGCGACGGGGCGAGACGCCCAAGGCTTCCGCAGCTTGGGGGATGGTCAGGCCGGCGAAGTAGCGGAGCTTGACCAATTCTGCGGCCTGAGGGTCGGCGACGGTCAGACCCACGAGAGCCGCGTCGATGTCCAGCACGTCATCATGGCGGTTTATGGATGCGTCGGCGAGTTGGTCGAGGTCCACGCGGTGCCGGTCGCCCCCGCGCTTGAGGCTGTGTTTCCGCCGGGCGTTGTCCACCAAGATGCGGCGCATCGCCTCGGCGGCAGCGGCGAAGAAGTGCCCGCGGCTGTTCCACGGCTGACCCGGATCGCCCCCGACCAGCCGGACGTAGGCTTCGTTGACCAGGGCGGTCGGCTGGAGAGTCTGACCGGGCTTCTCACCGGCGAGTCGCTGCGCCGCCAGTTGCCGCAGTTCGTCGTAGACGAGCGGGAGGAGTTGCTCGGCGGCGAGGGGATCGCCTTGCTCAATCGCCGACAGAATGCGAGTCACGTCACTCATTGGTGCCACCGAACGGCTCTATACAACTTCGCCGCGTTTCGTTCTTTCCCGACTCCTGGAGCTGGTGCAGAACGCGATTAAGACCGTGGGTGTCGAGTCTGGTGAGCCGACGGATCTGTTACCCTCGACCATGACAATCGGCCATTGTACTCTCTCCCCGGAGGACGGACATCATGGAGGTTCGCATGGAAAGCAAAAATGGAAACGTGGTCAGCGGCATCGAACCAGTTCTGGCCGAGATTCAGCGACGGCTCCAGGCTCATCCGAAAGAGTGGCTGAAGTCGCTGGAACAAAACCCAGGCAGCCTCGCCAACCTGGAGCAGGAAATTCATCACACGTTTGCGAAAATGGCCGACAGCGTGGTCGCCGGATTGTTGGCACAGGCAACCGCGGACTCCACTTTCGCCGCCGCCGCCGAAAAAAAAGTAGCTCCCGCCGATCCGAAGCGGAAATTACGTGGTGGCGAGTCACGCCCGCTCAGAGTGCGGCTGCTGGGCGGGTTGCTGATCTATGTGATGACGATGTATTGCAGCCCGGCCCGGCGGACGTGGCGTGGGCGAGGCCGCGAAGGTTCGGGGTTGTATCCGGAGTTCGGCGCGCTGGGTATTCAAGAGGGCAAGAGCCCGGCCTTGGTGCGCGAGATCGGTCGGTTGACGGCGCTCTTGCCCTCGTATGAAACGGTGCAGCAAGAGTTGGCGGAGCGGGGGCTGAAGATCAACATCAAAGAGGTGTATCGCATCGGCAAATACGCAGGCCAGGTAGCGCTGACGTATCGTCGTCGCGAATTGAAACTCTACCGAGAAGGCAAGTTGCCTGCCGCGAATGGCCAGGGCAAGCGGTTCGGCGCGATGATCGACGGCGGCCGCACGAAAATCCGCAAGATGAAACGCAAGCAAAAGGGCCGCGGGAAAACCAAGACGCAGAAACGCCGCTTCTACACGGACTGGCGCGAGCCGAAACAAGTCATTGTGTTCGAGATGGACGAGCGAGGCCGCATGAAGAAGGGGACGAAGCCGATCCTGGACGGCACCTTCACGGGTCCGAACGAGATCATGGAAGTGTTAGCGATGCGGTTGCATCAGGTGGGTGCGGCCCAAGCGGAAGTGGTGGCGTTCCGGTCGGACGGAGCGCCGTGGATCTGGGATCGTCTGGATTGGGTGATTCGTCGCGTGGGCTTGAAGGCCAAGCAGGTGTCACGCGGCTTGGATTGGTGCCATGCGGTGCATCACATCAGCTTGGCGTTGGAGCCCCTTCTGGAGGAAGCGGATCGCAAACGGGTCTTCAAGAAGCTACGGAAGTGGCTGAAAGCGGGGTCGTGGAGGAAGGTGGTGCGCGAACTGATGAGCCTGACGGTGGGTGCCGAGGATGCGAAGTTGCCGAAGACGTCGCCAGTCTGGACGGAGATCGACTACCTGGAACGTCACGGCAAAGCGGGGCACCTGGACTATGCGACGTATCGGCGTCGTGGGCTGCCGTTGGGCAGCGGCGCGATTGAGAGCGCGATCCGACGCGTGATCAATCTGCGGATGAAGGGTAACAGTATTTTCTGGAAGGAGGAAAATGCGGAGGCGATGTTGGTACTTCGTGGCTTGGTGCTGAGTGGTCGGTGGAAGACAACGTTCGAGAAAATCACGGAAAGCATGGCACAGGATCGCCGGCTAGATTGGGAGTGGCAATCTCCGGACATGCCTGCCCAACTGAAGGCGGGCGTGGAGATCACGCCGCCTCAGCCGCAACCTCAATCGCCGGCAGCAGGTTACGCGGCAGCTGCATGACCCCTTTCAGGGAATGGGCCCGTGTCAACTGTTGTTGGCACTGCCCCACATTCGGCACGAGATTGAAACGAGTGGCAGCGGTCGAGGGGCCGGTGCGATGTCACCATCGACGACCTGAACCGGGCTGACGCCCAAGCCGGGTTTTTGGACATCGCCAAAGTCATCAAGATTGTTGACGGGTCGCCCGTCGTGGTGCCGCCGAACGAGTTGCCGCCGGACATGCGGTGCTGCGTGCGGCGAATTAAAACCCGGACCAAGGAAATAAAGGAAGGGGGACATCCGCCGTGATCTGATCGAAGAAATCGTGTACGAATTGATCGACCCGCCGAAAGCCCGTGAGAACTTTTTAGAAACGTCTGGGGATCGACAAGCGACAAACGCCAATGGAACAATTTCTTACTACGACGTCCCCGGAATTCTCCACCAACGTCTGGGCAGAGCTAGAATTACTTATCGTCACTCGAAGTTAGTAACGGGAAACCATGCTAGCTTCAAGCCGCATTACGTCCGCAAACTCGTGTTTTGCGGTCATGACGGGGTTTGATTTGCCGTCGCAGAGTCAGGTTATAATGGTGACACCGTTCCCCCACCCGAGGCCGCGCATGACCACCCCCGCGAAGATCGCCGCGAACAAGCGGAACGCCCGCCGCTCCACCGGGCCGAAGACGCCGTCCGGGAAGGCGGTGGCGAAGATGAACGCCCTGACGCACGGGTTCCGCGCCGCCTCGCCGGTCGTGCCGGGGGAGTGCCCGGAACTGTGGGACCAGTTCCGCGCCGCGATCGTTGCGGACCTGGCGCCCGTCGGGGTGATCGAGGCCGAACTGGCGGACCGGGTGGCCCTGTTCTCCTGGCGGCTGCGGCGGCTGACGACCTACGAGATGGCGGCGGTCGCGGACGGCTCGGACCGGGAGGCCCGCCGCGTCCGGGGCGAAGAGCCGGACGAGGGCTTCGAGTTCATCACGGGACCATCGGACGCGAAGCCGACGATGGCCCAAATGCGGGAGCGGGTCGAGTGGGCGGAGAAGGCCCTCAGCCGGTCCCGCCACGTCGCCGACCTGTTCGCCCGACTGTCTACTGCAATGCTTGACACGCCCGTCCCCGGCGCGGACGCCCTGGCCGCCCTCCGGGCGCTGACCGACTACACGCCGGACGGCGACGCATCGCCGGACGAGGCCGACTTCGACGCGGACGAGCTACCGCCGCCGGACCCGATGGCCGACCCGGACGACGCCCGCTTCTTGACCGCCCTGGGCGTGCCGGACGATGCCCGCGACGACCCGGAAGAGTGGGGCGGGTGGACGGCGGGGCGGGTCCGGCTCGGGGCGGCGGTGGTGGCCAGCACGGTCGATTGGACGGGGGAGAAGCTGTTGGCCCGCGCCGTCCGGGATTCTGCGATCAACCGGGACGATGAGCAGGAAAGTCTGACCGCACTGATGCGGCAACTGGCGGACGTTGAGCGGAGCACGGCTGTTGAGGAAGCCGAGGCCCGGCGGCGGGCGCTGGTGCCGTCGGCGACGGCCGAGGTGGTGATAAAGTACGACGGGTTCTTGTACCGGCAGTTGACGCAGACGCTCCGCGACCTGGAGGACCGGCAGGCGGCGCGGGCCGATTCGCAATTCATGCCGCCGCCGGGTCCGCACGTCGTGGTGGGTCAGCCGCTTCAGTTGCCCGCCCACCGGGTGACGTGACCCGTAGACAAGTCGCGGTGGGTTCGTTCGGAAGAATCGGGGCGAGATGTAACGAATCCCCCCTTCGCGCCGGTTGAGTATCGTTGATTTCCACTTGTCTGAAGCCGCGAATCGCCATATCGAACGTGGCAGAAAGGATCTGACAAAGCATAACCTTCGAGCGAACTACATCAGTGATGCGAGCGCATTCATGTACTTTTTGATATGTTTGGGAGGGTCGGGAAATCATCCTGTTTTGAGTGCCCGGCGCGGCAACGGCCTCGTCCCGTGTCCGTGAGGTGCCGAGCGTCAGCCGACGACCCTGCGATCCAAGATGCTGCTTCCCAAGCTATAGCCCCTCCTCAACGCAACAGTCCGACGCGAAACAAATCTTCCTGGCGGTTCGTGGTGTCGATGGGGCGGTCCCGGAGCGTAGGCCGGGCCGGGCACACGGATCGGCTACCCGCTACCCGACTATCTGTTCACACCGCCTTCAGCGACCATGTAGAGAGAAGGGAAGGGGGAAGGGACAAATGCCAACACTTCAGTCACTATTATTAGTTACCCTAGCTAACTTTTCCGGTCGAATTAGTAGTGATTGCACGCCTGCGGAAATCCTCCATACACTCCCCTGCACAACCCCACCAATTAGCACAACTTGACCCGCGTTTATGGCGTTCGTCGTTGGGGTGGCGGACGGGCCAGGGTAAACTGCACAGACAGGCAGCGGGGGTAATTGCCCGTTGAATCGTCCAGCCACGAGTGACTTCCACAGGGGCATTCGTGGCTGAACGAGCCTTCTTACTCACTATGGAGGTTTGCCTTGCTCAAGACTGATCTTGATTACGTCGAAAGCGTTTGGTCGAGTTTCAATGATGTTTTCGGGTGCGTGAGCAAGATGGCGGAATTCTCGTCCAAGCAAAATGAACCGCGCTACCAACATGACCCTGTCTTATTTGAACTGCGTTACGGTAATGTCAAATCCGCTCTTCGTGACGCCTGCAAGAAACTTGCAAGTGAGTCAAGAACGGGCCGTTGGAACTGCCTTTTCAATCAGGATGACCGAGCCCCCGAAGCACAAGACTTCCGTGGTGTGATCAAAAGAACCGCATCATCTTTACCCCGGACAATGGTTTGTCCGGTCAAAGTCTTTCGTGTTTTAATTACGATAAAGTTGTGCCGTTACAATTTTGATGGATCTTGCATCACCGAACCGGACGCGGTCAAATCGTTCGACATTTTGCTACCCTACCTCCGCAAATACATAGATACCGTCGTACACCTTCTCCGTTATAAGGCGAAAAACTGCCCCGATGAACACATTGCTGATTCGCTCAAGAACATCGCCCGCGAATTCCCCGACCTGATGTCCATCGCCACCCCTGTCGGGCGTCGGGCCGATCGCGTTGCAAAGTCCCCCCAAAACGTTAGCGATGAAGAGCGCAAGGATCTCGACAACGCCTGGACTTTTGTCCTTGCTCGGATGGATGACCGTGGCCTACTTTTGCCCCCCGACGGATCAGATGCCGGTAGCAGGTCTCGCCTCATACTTTCTTGGAGTCAACTCAAAGGCATCGTAACGGGTGCCGCGAAAACTCTCCGTTCCAAGGGTAGCGAGATCGGTTCAACAGAAAAGACAAGTGAGGCCGTTCAAGGTGAGGCGAACGGCTCAAGCGGAATCGCCCCATCGGGTGCGTTGCCCGTGGATCTAGAAAAAAAGCCAGGGTGGGCAATGGTAGTAACTAATGGAGCCGCTAAGCAGCAATCAAAGGCTACCAAAGGGAAAAACATCAATGCAAGGATGCTTGAAATGTTACATAAAAACGAAGTTGAAGTGGTTGGCTGGAGCGCTGTCAAATGGGGTTTGAAACTGGATTGCCATCATAGCACAGTGAAGGGAACGCCAACTTGGTGCGGTCTGTTAAAGACTCTCAGAATAGCAGCCAAACTCAATAAGAACGCAACCAAAAGAAAAGGCGTCGGTCGTTAAGATTCCGTCCGGACGGAATCGGATTCCGTCCGGGATCAGTTTTTTTCGAGTTTTTTGAAACACGCAAATTCCTAGTGGATTTGCGTGTTTTTTTGACGAGCCTGCCTCACTTTACAACGCAGATTCCGTCCGTCGGCGGTAATGGTAAAGGAGGTGTGGCCATGCCCACCCAAACACTGGCGGATGTCCCCGTACTCAATCCGACGGATCCACCGTTCTTAATCGCAATCCTCATCGGCGCCATGAAAACTGGTGACAAGATGATGATGGGACTTGCCCGCACTTGGCTGGCTGAACAGGGCATCCGTATTACCATCGCCCGCGACGCCAAGGTATTAGCCCCTCGTAAAGGCGGTGCCCAATGACCGCCACCACATCAACCATCACAATGCTCGACGCCAAGGCCGTTGCCCAAATGTTCGCCGTTTCCTTGCGAACGGTGCGGCATTGGGACGCCGCCGGGATGATGCCCGAACCCGTCCGCATCGGGTCGGCGGTGCGGTGGGCTTCCGTTGAAATTTCGGCCTGGTCCGAGGCCGGGTGTCCCAACCGCGAGAAGTGGTCCGCCCTGCGGAAGTCGCGCAAGTTACAAACCCGTTTTTCTTAATCCACTAAACGAAGCAGCCCCGGACGTACTTGGCAGTCACCGGGGCTGAATCGAAAGGCTCATTACGTGTTCGATTATATCCCGTCGGCCGACGGGTTGAAAGCCCAGGCCCTTACCCTTCTGTCTGCGAAACGTCCGTCATTCTCCGCCGCTCGCTACCGGCGACGCTTTCGCACCCCTTGGACGGCCACGACACCGTGTGTGCGGACGACAGCCGCGCTGCGGTGGCCTGCCCCAAGGGGGTCAACCCGAAGTGTTTTGGCGTGGTCCAGACGGAACTGGCCAAGCTCGGAACCATCACCAAAGTCGGCTCCAAAAACACCCGGCGACCGCAAGGCCATCCGCGGCCGGTTTACGACCGGGGTCTGGTCGATGCCACTGCCGCACGGCAGCGGCTAGCCAAGCATCCCGACATCGAAATACCCTACGACGGCACTGCTGACGGGGGTGACGATGACCACGCGGAGCCAGCAGCTACGGCGTAACGCACTGCAATCCCCCCACTCGACAACGTTACTGTCGTCGAGCCTTTCTAACCCGACGAGTTGTGTCTTTTCTCACTTAAATCACTGGCCCCAACGGGCCGGTCCGAGGTTTCGTTGAATGAACTTTCCAACTGATAATTTTGGCGGCTACGACGCGGGCGATACCGGCGACTTCGGCGGGTACGACTCGGCCGACGGCGTGACCCATATTCCAGCCGGGGTTTACCTAGCCACGATTGAACGGGGCAAGGCCGACAAAACCAAGACCAAGGGCGAGGACTCTTACAAACTGTGTTTCCAGATCACGGACGGGCCATACGCCCGCTTCACGGTCTGGAAAACGTTGATGTTCGGGGACCGCCAAGCCAGTGCCCGCAGTAAGGCGGTGCTGTCGCCGTTGGGTCTGACGACAGTTGCAAGCTTGCGCGGACCCTTCCCGCCGATCGGCCGCACGATCACGTGCAAAATCTTAGTCAGCGTTCGGGAGTGGCAAGGCCAGACCCGGAACGACGTTGAACGGTTCGAGGTCGTAAGCAACGAGGACACAGCCACGAACCCCTTTGCCGTGCCACTACCGACCCCATTCCCAGACACACAAGGGAAGGGGCAAACATCGTGACCGACGATCCAACGGACTTCCCGTTCGGATCCAACGTGCCTGCACAAGTGGGCGCGTTTTGCGACGGCCCGTTGCAATCGCAGCGGGCCGTTGTCCGAGCGGTGAAGTTACTGACGGCATGGCATGAATGCGACCCGATCGCCGGACCCGGACGCGAAGCGTATCTCAGCGTTTACAGCTACCCGGAACCGGACTACGGCCGACACTGGGTGGCAAACGGCCTCTCCGCCCGTGGGTATTGCGGTCCTGCGGCCGTCCACCGATTGCCCTTCGACCTGGACAACGAAGCGGACCCGGCCCAAGCGTTGGCTGACGCCCGCACGCTGTATCGGTTCCTGGTCGATCGGTACCAGGCCCTGGAACGCGGGATCAGCGTCTGGTTCTCGGGGTCGAAGGGGTTCCACGTCCTAATCCCGTGCGCGCCGGGGGTGGAACCCGCTGTCCGTGTTCCGGCCACGGCGAAGCGGTTGGCGTTGGGGGTCGCGCAGATGGCCGGGGTGACGATCGACGCCGCGGTGTACGACACGCAACGCCTGTTTCGGCTGCCCAACTCTCGGCACCCCAAGACCGGGCTGTATAAGCGCCACCTGGACGGGCGGGAGTTGTTCGCGCTGGACATCGACGCGATTCGCCGCCAGGCCCGCCATCCCGCCGGGCACCCCGTTCCCGATATTTTTGGCGACGAACAGCTTCAAGCCGATTGGAACGAAGCCGCCACGACACTGGCTAGCAAACCGAACGCAACGGTTCATGCCCCTTCCCTCTCATCTCACCCCGTGGTGCCGTTGTTCGTGCGGAATTTTATCGGGTTCGGCGACGTGGTCGGTGAGTGCCGGGCGGTTACGGTGTTCCGCGCTGCGGCGTGCTTGGCCGAAGCCGGGACGCCGGAACCCGTCGTTCGCGGTCTGCTGGAAGAACCGGCCCACAAGACCGGGTTGTCGGCCCACGAAGTGGAGAAGCAGATTCGGGACGGGGTCCGGCACGGGCGGACGAAAGCGGGTGCGGCGTGAGTCTGACCGTTTCCGCGACGGACGTGTTGGCCGGACTGGACTTCGACGGCCCCGCGCCACCC
>JAYSXU010000111.1:0-2010 GCA_043716965.1 Fimbriiglobus sp. | reverse complement strand
ACGGAGTTTTTTGCGGACGCCAAAGACGGTTGGGGCATCCTCGTCGAAGGGGATGCCGGCCACCCGATGGAAGCGGAGTTGAAGCAAATAGGCTGGACGATCGCGGAGGACGAACCGGCGTTCGTGTTGGAATCGTGGACACCTGTGACGCCGTCGGTGGAAGGGTTGAAGATTCGGAAAGCGGTAACCGAAGTTGATCGGGATGCGTACCACACGATCACGATGAAGGCGTTCGGCGCGCCGTTGGAATTGGCGGAACTGTTTGTGCCGTCGCTGTCGTTCGTGCAAGACCCGGAAATTGCAATGTTCATCGGGACCGTGGCTGGGGAAGACGTTGCGACAATCGGGTACAACGTGGCCGGAAAAACAGCCGTGGTGTGGGGAACGGCGACGCTCGAAACCCATCGCGGGAAGGGCTACGGGGCGGCGCTGATTCAGCAGGCGTTGAACGATGCGTGGCAAACGGGTTGCACGACCGCATCACTACGGTCCGGGCCGTTGAGCATTCCGCTTTATGAGCGCCTTGGCTTCCGGTACGTGTGTCAACACCGAACGTATGCCAAGGCACCAGGATGAGTTAATTGGCCGTGACGACGACACGGTTGATGAGTTTGCGATGCCCGACTGCACACCGCAGCGATTCTTGGGCGAGTTGTTTCAAGTAATACGTCGAGACGCGGCCAGTGATGACGACTTCGTCGTCGTCGAACGTGACTAGCAGCCGCCGCAATTCCGGCATCGGGCTACAGGTTAATACGTCGTCAAGCATCTGCGGGGCACTGAGAACTGCTGTCGCCATTGCAACGCTCCTTCCGAACGATCCGGACGGGGGCCAGTCAGGATTGCCAACATCGGGATACTAGCTCAACAATTGTCAAACCGCCAACGGGCTTGCAACAGAAAGGCGAACGGATTAAGCGAAAGGGCGAGCGAATCCGTCCGACTTCTGCAAAGGCTCATGAGGTTCCAACCCCACACCGCAATCGTATGCGAACCGAATCCGGATTGCAACGACTATTTTGATTTTGCCGCGCGACCGCGTCGGGTAGCAAAACTTCGCCCGGCGAATTCCTATCTTCAACACATGGATGTTTCACCCAACTCCGGCGAATGGACCCGTTGGCGGCCATGGCGGTCTGTCCTGGTGCCAACGATTGTCACTGTGGTGACACTGGTCATCGGCGTGCCGTTGTTTTTGCGGATGCCGCCGTGGTGCGACGTGACGCTGTACGACCTCGCCGCGCGGAACATCCTGCGGGGCGGGGTGCATTACCGCGACGTGTTCGATACCAACTTGCCGGGGTTCGTCTGGTTACTGGCGGGTGTCCGCACCGTGCTCGGTTGGAGCACGGGAGCGTTGCGGGCGGTCGATTTGTGCGTGATTGCGGCAACGACTTTCGTTTTGGCGAAGTGGGTCCACAAGCTGGGCGGATCGTCGGCGTCGGTGGCGTGGTTCGTGGCAGCGATCGCGTTGTTCTACCCGTTCACCTCGGAGTTCTCCCACGTCCAGCGTGACCCGTGGATGTTGCTTCCCGCGGTTGTCGCCGCGTATCTGCGCATGACACAGGTCAGTCACCCGCAGCGTACCCCATCGACACGGTTCGGTTGGGCAATGGTCGAAGGTTTGCTGTGGGGCACAGCGATCTGGATCAAGCCCCATGTTATTATGCCGGCATTCGCGGTGTGGCTTGTAGGCGTGGTGATTCAACTGCGTGGCGGACGCTTCCTACTCAGCGATCTATTCGGTTTGCTGACGGGTGGGCTTGCCATCGGCGGTGCGGGCGTGGCGTGGATCATCGGGACCGGGGCGTGGCCTGCGTTTTGGGACGTGTTCACCAATTGGAACCCGGAGTACACCACCGAGACGCTAGCGGAGTTGCCGGATCGGTACCTGTTCACGTTGCTGTACTTTCCACCGTGGAGCTTGTTGCACGGGATTGCCATCCCACTGGCGTGCTGGCACATCGTGGATCGAAGGGCACCCCCGACAACCGCCCGCGTGCTGTTCGC
>JAYSXU010000012.1:0-19985 GCA_043716965.1 Fimbriiglobus sp. | reverse complement strand
GTGAACTGGTCCGGGCCATTACAACGGGGGAAATTCCTCGGCCACGGAGGGTTTGCCGCAGCTTGCCCCGTGACCTCGACGCCATCATTCGTAGGGCGACGTCCGTTGAACCCCGTCTGAGATATGCGTCGGCGGCGGCGTTTGCAGCCGACTTACGACGGTTCGTAGACGGACGGGCTGTCGCCGCCCGCCCAGTCGGTCCTGTTCGCCGCGCGGCCCGATGTGCGAAGCGGAACCCGGCCATAGCGAGCCTGTCCGGAGCAGTCTTGCTGCTGCTGCTGACAGTTGCCAGGGTGTTGACGATCGGGTACGTGAACACACGGCGGGCACTGGCGGCCGAGACGCAGGAACGTGACCGGGCTGAGGAAACGACCGTTGTGGCGCTCGACGCGCTCGACAAGACGTTCGCCCGCTTGGCGCCCCGACGCATGGGGACCGCGCTGGGTGAATTCGGGGATCGACTCACCGACGGCTTGAGCCGACCCGTTCTTGCCGCCGAAACGGCGACATTCCTGGAAGACCTTCTCGCTTCGTATGACCGACTTGCGGTTCAATCCGATGGAAAGCCAACCATTCGCCGCGCGACCGCTGGGGCAAACATTCGCGTGGGGGACATCAACCGGCGACTGGGACGGTTTGACGCCGCACTCGCCGGGTACCGCCGGGCGCTCACAATCTACGCCTCATTGGCACACGACCCGAGCGCGTCGGACCGTGGTGAAATCGCAATGGCCCGGAACGAGATCGGCTTAATCCTGTTGCTGTTGAACCGGGATCCCAGTGCCGGGCGGCAACTGTTCCGTGACGCAATCGACACCCTGAACGCCGGTTCGCACTCCACATCGGTGCCACCCCAGGAACGGTTTGAGCTGGCGCGGTCCTACTACTTTCTCGGCCTCCGCCCCCGCCCGGCGACACGGCCCGACGGCCAACCGCCGACGCCACGCCGCCGCCCGACACCAGACGACCCGATCTTGACCGCGATTGCGGTGACAACCGAGTTGAAAGACCGATTCCCGGACGTGCCGGCGTACCGTCACTTGCTAGCGTGCTGTTACCTGGAACTCGGGCGCGGGCCGCTCTCGCAGGAGGGACAGACGGCCATTGCCTTGCTCGAAACGCTGTGCGATGACTTTCACGGTGAACCCGATTTCCTACTCGACTTAAGCGAAGCCTACTCCGACTTCGAGGTCGAGCGGCTGACAGCACCTGGCGACTTGATGGGAGACATTGACGGGTACTTCCGCAAAGCGCTGCGAACCGCCGAACGACTGGACGCCGGACACCCGAACATCCCGAACTATACGTTCTCCCAAGGACAGATTCGGGCTAAGTTTAGCCTGTTTCTTCGTGCGGGCCATCTCGACGCGGGCCGTCTCGACGCGGGCCGTCTCGATGCTGGCAAACGTAGCGAAGCAGAGGAACAGCTAGCCCAGTCCGTATCAATCCAGGCCAAACTGGTCCGCGAGTTCCCCGCCGTCGTCCGGTATCGCGTTTGGTTGGCGTCGTACCAGGGGTCACTCGCCCAACTCCACGCCGACGTCGGCCGTTGGCCGGAGGCTGTTCGACTATTGGACACCGCAACGGCAAGTCTGGAGCAAGTTTTAGCGCAAGATCCCAACCAGCGGTTCGGGCGGGCGTCCCTCACTCAAACCTACGACCGCCTCGTCACGGTGTGTAACCAAGCCGGGTTATCCGATCGTGCTGCCGACGCGAAAAAGCGGTCGGAAAAGCTACGGAATACACAAGCCCCTCAGCCAGCGCGAGGCAACTAGCCGGTCGATCGCAAGTACACCGTAAGCGTCCGGCGAGGTGGTTTTCCGGCGTGCGGAGGGGATTGCTTTCGCTGGTGCTAGGGACAGATGAATCCTAATGTTTCCGGGCCTGAAAGGCACGTTCCGTCAGCCCAGGGCAATACCCTGGGAATGCTTGAAGGGTCGGTCGATTCGGTTCGATAACAATCCGGTCCCAGGGCATGACCCTGGGCTGACGGAACGCCCCTTTCAGGGCCGAAAACCCGTTGCAGACGAAGTGCCAGAAAATTATGCCAGACCCCCACCGGCGATAATTCGATTTACTGCTTGACTTTTGTTGGGCTGCATGAGAAATTCTGTGTGTCGATTGAAAACCTGCCTGCCGAGCATGATGCGATCTGCCGATACTGTGTGCCAAACGAGTCGTACCGCAGATTGGAATCCGTTGGACGTTGGACAATCAAGCTTGTTGATAGCAAGTCGCTCACAGTGCCTTGTTTGACCCCACCTACCCAGAGGCGAGACGACCGTGACCCACTCGCAATCGCCGTTGAATGCTGCGTCGCCTTCCGGACTAATCCAGGTCGGTTCGCGGCGTTGGTTCCTGCGCACGGGACTTGCGGGGGTCGCTGGCGCTTCCCTCTCGCCTGTTGCACTCTCGTCTGCTGCCAATGAGAGTGAGCAACCGCGCGTAATCCACTCGGGCAAACGACCGACTTCGGTGATCGTCTTTTGGCTTTCGGGCGGGCTGAGTCACATTGATTCGTGGGATCCGAAGCCGGACGCGCCGGTTGAAATCCGTGGGCCGTTCGGCTCGATCCCGACGTGCGTGCCGGGAATCCGGGTGTCCGAACACCTCCCGCTCCAAGCCAGCATCATGAACCGGCTCAGCCTGATTCGTTCGGTCGATTGCCGGGCGAGCAACCACACGCCAATCACGATGCAGGCTGGCAACCCGCTCGCCCGTCGCACGGACGACGGCAAGGACGGCGGCGGGTACCCGTCGATGGGTTCGATTGCCGCCAAGTTCCGGGGGTCGAACGACCCGGCGTTGCCCGCGTTCGTCGGCCTTGCCGACAGTTGGAAAGCCGACGTATGGGGTGCGGGACACCTGGGCAATGCTTACGACCCGGTTCAGGGGAATGAGCTAGCCGGGCGCATGGCATTGCCGAAGGGGGTGACGATTCCGCAACTGCGCGATCGGGATCAACTCCGTCGCACGTTCGATGACTTTCAGCGAAACATTGACTCGTCCGGCATGGCCGCGAAGATGGACGGCCACGCCCGGCAGGCGGTGGACATGGTCATCTCCGGCAAGGCGCAGAAAGCATTCCGGCTGGACGAAGAATCGGAGCGTGTTCGGGATTCCTACGGGCGGGATAGCATCGGCGAGAAGGCGTTGCTTGCGCGCCGCTTAGTCGAAGCCGGCACGACCTACGTGCTGGTGAGCGGGGCGTGGGGGTACTTCGACCACCACGGCGACGACGTGAAGTGGGGCGGGATTGTGAAAGGCCTCAAGCCGCTACTGCCGAGGATTGACCGCGTCATTTACGCCTTAATCAACGACCTCGAAACGCGCGGGCTGCTCGACTCGACGCTCGTCGTGATGATGGGCGAGTTCGGTCGGGGGCCGGTCATCAACAAGAACGCCGGTCGGGACCACTGGACGAATTGCATGTCGATGCTGGTGGCGGGCGGCGGGATGCCGGCGGGTCAGGTCATCGGCAGCACCGACGCGAAGGGTTACGACATCAAGGAACGTCGCGTCACGCCGGCCGACCTGGCCGCCACCGTGTTTAGCCACCTGAACATCGACACAAGTTCACAATGGCAAGACCCACAGGGCCGGCCGATTCCGATCGTCGCGGAGAACGGCCGACCGATTCCCGAACTCACTTAAGCCAGTTCCTTTGGCATGGCTCTGGGCTGACAGAACGACCCTTTCAGGGCCGAAAACCCGCTGCAGACGAAGTGCCAGAAAATTTGCCATACCCCGGCAATACTCTTTACAGTCGCAGTGCGTTCGGACACAATGTGGTATATCGTGTCGGCCACCATCCCTCCTGCCGACCGCCTGAACCGTTGGACACTCCGGTACACACTTTGCACGCCATGAAACGATATTCCATTTGCGGCATCTTCGTGATCGCGTTCTGCTCCGGTACGTCCGCCGCAGACCGGGCGGGGACCGACTTCTTTGAAGCAAAGATTCGGCCCGTTCTGGTCGCGCAGTGCGTGAAGTGCCACGACTCCGTCGCGGAGACGGCGAAGAAGTTGAAGGGCGGCCTGCGGCTCGATACTCGTGACGCCTTACTCAAGGGTGGCGATTCTGGCGCGGCGATTGTTTCGGGCAAGCCGGACGAGGGGACGCTGCTGAAGGCGTTGAAGTACGACGGCGACGTGCAGATGCCGCCGAGCGGGAAGCTCTCGGCGGTTGTCGTTGCGGACTTTGAAAAATGGATCGCAATGGGGGCACCCGATCCGCGCGACGGGACCACAGTAACATCATCAGGTATTGATCTGGCGAAGGGGAAGCAGTTCTGGGCGTTCCAACCTCCCCGAGCTGGTACTGTACCCGAGATTCCGAATCCGAAGGTACTAATCCAAACCCCGGTCGATGCGTTCACCCATAAGGCGTGGGACGACAACCGGCTGTCACCCGTCGGTCTCGCGGATAAACGCACAGTGCTTCGCCGCGCTTACTTCGACCTGATTGGCTTACCACCGACGATGGAGCAGGTAACCGCGTTCGAGGCCGATCGAAGCCCGGATGCGTTCGCCAAAGTCGTCGATCAACTCCTGGCTTCTCCGCACTACGGCGAACGGTGGGCGCGACATTGGCTCGACGTGGCCCGCTACTCCGAAGACCAAGCCCACACGTTTGAAGTGAAGCCGAAGGCCAATGCGTTCCGCTACCGCGACTGGGTGATTCAGGCGTTCAACACGGACATGCCCTACGACAAGTTCGTTCGGTTACAAATCGCAGGAGACTTAGTCTCGGAAAGCGAAGGCGACCTGTTCACCCGCATCGCAGGTCTCGGCTTCCTGGGGCTGGGAGCGGAATACTACAAGAACACCTTCCGCGAACAGGCCGTGGCGGACGAACTGGACGACCGCGTGGACACGCTGACGCGGGGGTTCCTGGGGCTGACGGTCTCGTGCGCCCGCTGCCACGACCACAAGTTCGACCCGATCCCCACCCGCGATTACTACTCGATCGCCGGCATTTTCAACGGGTCGAACCTCACCGAGGCACCACTGGTTCCTTTGGATGAGGTCAAGAAGTACACTGACGGCCAAAAGCTTGTCAAGCAGCAGGATGACAAAATCAAGGCGTGGCTTGCGGAGCGAACGACGAAGATTGTTGATGCCGAGGTCGCTAAGACAGCGAAGTATCTGCTCGCAGCGCGAGACATTTTAGCCAACCCCGGAACCGGCTCGAAACCCGATTTGGACCAGCGGGCGAAGGCCGCGTCGCTCGACCCACGCTTCCTCAAGCAGTGGGTGAAGTACGCTAACCCGAAGAACGCCAAGAAAGCGGTGCCGGAGTTGAAAGCATGGTTCGCACTCACGGCGGACCAATCCGAGGACGATGCAGTATCGGTTGCGGATGATTTCGAGCAAGCCTTGCAAGCGGCAGTAACGGGGAAAGACAACGACGGCAAACCGAAGAAAGAATACGAAGCACTAGTAAAAGCGATCTTCCAGGAACCGACCGGGCCGTTCGTGCTGCCGCCCGAAGAAATCGAGAAGCGACTTGTCCCAAACGAAACCAAAGTCCTGACTGCGCTGCGAAGCACACTCGATGAAATCAAGAAGGCCGCGCCGCCGATGTACCCCAGCGCCCCGGCGATCAAGGGCGGCGGCGAGACCATGAACGTGTTCCTGCGTGGCAACCCGCTCAAGTTCGGCGAAGTCGCCCCCAAGGGGTTTTTGCAACTGCTCAGCACGCCGATTTCGACGACGGCCAAAGACTATTCCCGGCTCGACTTGGCCAACGCCATCGCATCCCCGGACAACCCACTCACGGCGCGGGTGATTGTGAACCGGGTTTGGCAGCAACACTTCGGCCAAGGGCTTGTGGGCACGCCGAGCAACTTCGGCAAACTCGGCGACCGGCCCACCCACCCGGAATTGCTCGATTGGCTGACGCTGAACTTCATCAACCAAGGGTGGTCGGTCAAATCCCTGCACCGCGCCATCATGCTGTCCTCGACCTACCAACTGAAGAGTACGACGGCCTCGGCGAACACCGCGTTGGACGGGAGTAACACTTACTTGTGGCACGCCAACCGGCGGCGGATGGACGTGGAAGTTTGGCGGGACAGCCTTCTCGCTGTGGCCGGGAGCCTGGACCGCACGCCCGGCGGGCCGACGTTTGATTTGAAGTCGGATTCCAAGAGGCGAACCGTCTACGCGAAAATCAGCCGCCACGAACTCGACGGGCTGCTGCGACTCTTTGACTTCCCGGATGCCAACGTCACGGCGGACAAGCGGACCGTCACCACGGTTCCGCAACAGCAACTTTTCGCCCTGAACAGCGAGTTCATGCACCGGCAGGCCAAGAGCTTCGCCGCCCGGTTGCAAACAGCCGAATCCCACGCCGATCGCGTTCGCACCGCCTACGGCCACGCCTACGGTCGGTCGCCGAGTGACAAGGAATTGTCACTCGGCGAACAGTTCTTGGGTGTGGCCTCGACGACACCCGACGACAAGCTCACGCGGTTGGAGCAGTACGCCCAAATTTTGCTGGCATCGAATGAGTTCCTCTACATCGATTGATCGCACAGGTGGCCACGATGACCCCGAAGGACAGAATGAGCATCCCAATGAACCGACGACAAATGCTGACCCGAACGGGCACCGGGTTTGGAATGCTGGGGCTGGCCGGACTGCTCGCCGCGCAGGGGGAACTCGCCGCGGCGGTTCCTGCGGGGTCGCCGCTGGCGCCGAAATCGCCGCACTTCGCCCCCAAGGCGAAGCACGTCATTCACCTGTTCATGAACGGCGGGCCGTCACAGGTGGACACGTTCGATCCGAAACCGGCGCTGGAAAAGTACCACGGCCAAAAACCCGCAGCAGCGGGCCTGAAGACCGAGCGGAGTACGGGCGGGCTGTACAAGTCGCCGTTCAAGTTTGTGAAGTGCGGCAAGTCGGGCATCGAAGTGTCCGAGATCTTCCCCGAAATCGGCAAGCACATCGACGACATTTGCGTGATCCGGTCGATGCACACGAACGTTCCGAACCACGAACCGTCCTTGTTGTTGATGACCTCCGGCAACACGCAACCGATCCGCCCGAGCATGGGGTCGTGGCTGACGTATGGCCTGGGCACGGTGAACCAAAACCTGCCCGGCTTCGTCGTGCTGTGCCCCGGCAAACCCGTCGTCGGCCCGCAACTTTGGGGCAGTAGTTTCCTGCCAGGCGTCTACCAAGGGTGCCACATCGCGGACCTGGACCCGAAGCGGATCATCGAACACATCGAGAACAAGAACCTGTCCAAAACGAGCCAGCGCGGGCAACTGGATTTGCTCAACGAACTCAACCGCCTCCACCGCGACGACCGGGACGGCGACGACCAACTGGACGCCCGGATTCAGTCGCTCGAAATGGCTTACCGGATGCAGACCGAGGCCCAGGAAGCGTTCGACGTGAACCGCGAGAGTAAAGAAACGCGGGAACTGTACGGCAGCGGGGCGTTCGCGGATTCGTGCCTGATCGCCCGCCGATTGGTGGAACGCGGGGTGCGAACCGTGCAGGTGTTCTACGGTTCCGGCCAACCCTGGGACGACCACGGCGATCTGGAGAAAGGCCACCGTGACAAGGCGAAAGTGAGCGACAAAGCCGTCGCCGCACTTCTCTCGGACCTCAAACGCTGCGGGCTACTTCAGGACACGCTTGTCTTGTGGGGCGGTGAATTCGGACGCACGCCGACCTCGGAAGGGTCGAACGGCCGCGACCACAACAACCACGGTTTCAGCGTCTGGCTGGCCGGCGGCGGTGTCAAGGGTGGCATGACCTACGGGGCAACGGACGAATTCGGGTTCGCCGCCGTTGACAAGAAAGTTCACGTCCACGACTTGCACGCCACGATGTTGCACCTCATGGGCATCGACCACGAGAAGCTCACGTACCGCTACAGCGGTCGTGACTTCCGCCTGACCGATGTCCACGGCACGATCGTGAAAGACATTCTCGCCTGAGTCTCGTCTCCAAACTGGTGGTGTGATTTTCAGTGACCGGGCCGTGTCAATTGACGCGAAGGCAGGTGACTGCCTGTTCATCGGGTTCGACACAAGGTGGGTATCACCCTGATCGAACGTTCTGGTGGTGACCAACGCAACTGATGCGGAGTTGTTCACGCTTGTCTGGTAGCAGCCGCCAGTGATGAGAAGTGTGATTGGTAGTAAACAGGTGGTCAAAAGCCGCCTCCGAGAATCGAACTCGGGACCCCTTCTTTACGAAAGAAGTGCTCTACCGCTGAGCTAAGGCGGCGGTATTCAATGTCTTACGGCGATTTACGCCCACTGTCCGGATCCTCGATCCTCACTTCAGAACCACTGAGCGAGTTCGCCTTTTCGGTATGTTAAATTAACTGCTTACGGCACTTTGACAAGACCAACTATTGCCAGCGGAACCAACGCAGGGCCAGGACGAAGCTGAGGAGGCCCCAGGCGGACAAGATCAGGGTTGGTTCGGGGAGGGCGTTCCACCCGGCACCCTCGTTGATGATCGCTCGCAACCCGTTATTGAGGACAGTGAGCGGTAAAAGGTTCAGCACCGGTTGAATGAAGTCGGGGAAGCGGTCAGCGGGGAAGAAGACGCCCGCGAAAACGTACATCGGTAACATGACGGCGTTCATCAGCCCCGATACGGTTTCGATGGTCTTGGCTCGACTCGCAATCAATAAGCCGATCCCCGCGAAGGTGGCTGCGCCTAGCACAATCAAGACCGCCAGGGCGAGCGGGTTCCCCCGAATCGTCAAGCCGAACATGACCCAGGCGAAGCCGAGCAGCACGACGATTTCGATGACTGTGAAGAGCAACCGACTGAGCATTAAACTCAGCAAAAAATCGCGGCGGTTCATCGGCGTGGCGAGGAAGCGTTTCAACAGCTTGCGGACCCGCATATCCACGATCAAGAAACCGACACCGAACAGTCCGCCGCCCATCAGATTTGCACCGATCAGCCCAGGAAACAGGAAATCAATGTAGCGCCCGCCCGCTTCGGTTATCGCCGTTTCGGCGGGCGTTCCCAGCGCGGGATTGGACGCCCGGATTAAGGCTCCGTCGGCGGCGGATTTGGCGAGAACACTTTCCGGGCGGTTCGGGTCGAGAATGTATTCCCAACCGGGTGTGCCAGCGGTGGATAATATCACCAAGCCGGTTTTGTTCGTGCGGAGTCGTTCTTTGGCTTGGGCCGTTGTCGAAAGTTCCACGTTCACGCGCGGATCGGTTTCCAACTTCACCTTCAACGCATTTGCACTGGCTTCGCCACCTACGACATCCGTGGCGATGTCCACTTGGATGCGCTCAATCGGACGATCGCGGAACGCCATTCCGAGGGCAATCGCCAGCAAAAGTGGGAATCCGTAAACCCAGAAAATCGCGGCCGGTTCGCGGTAAAATTCGCGCAGTCGAGCCAGGGTGAGTTGGGCAAGTGGGCGTTGCCAAAACGATCGGCGAGCCGGCGGCAGATCACTCACGATGTCGCTCCTTCGCCATCCCGCAGGTGTCGGCCAGTCAAGATCACAAAGACATCCTCAAGCGTTGCGGTTCGTGTGGTCAGCCCGGCGAGTTTCGCCCCGCTGCGCTGAATCAAATGAAGCAGCGCCGGTAATGCGATATGCGGTTCGCCAACGGACAGGGTATAGGAATTGTCCTGAATCCGGATGGTGCGAACGGTTGGTAGCGGTTTCAAATCCGCTTCGGTTAAGTGGTGATCGCCATCAATCGTGAAGTCGATCACGTGTTCGCCGCCGACTTCGAGGATGAGCGAGGCCGGCGACCCGTGAGCAATCACCTTGCCGTGATCGACCACGGCCACCCGATCACAGAGCCGTTCGGCTTCGTCCATGTAATGGGTTGTCAACATCACGGTGCGACCACGCCGTTTGTAATCGTTGATGACATCCCAAAGCTGTCGCCGCGATTGCGGATCGAGACCCGTCGTCGGTTCGTCCAGGAACAACAACTCGGGGTTGCCGACCAACGCACACGCCACAGCGAGCCGTTGCTTTTGCCCGCCGGAGAGCTTGACGACGGCGGAACGGGCTTTTTCTTGTAATGTCACCAACCCGATGGCTTCCTCGGGATCAATACCGTTTTCGTAGAAGCTGCGGAAAAGTTGCACCGTTTCACGGACCGTGAGCTTGTCGGACAGCCGGGTTTCTTGCAGCGAAATGCCGATCCGTTCGCGGATGCCGATCGGGTCGCGGTTCCAGGTCCGCCCCAACACTTCGACCTCACCGGATGTGGCATCATTCAACCCTTCGATGATTTCCAGGGTCGTTGTCTTTCCCGCCCCGTTCGGACCCAGAAGCCCGAAACACTCCCCAACACGGACATCCAAATCGATGCCACGCACCGCCTCAACGGGCGGTTTGGCGGGATAAGTCTTCACAAGATTGCGAACGCGGATGGCATCTGACATGCAGTCATAATAGTCAAACAGGGAGTAACGCCCACGAATCGGGATTCGGAGACTTGGGTTTCTCCTTTCCCCTTATCTGGATTCAGAATGGACGGTAATTTGAGACGAATACCACGTTAGTGAATCGCTGCGGTACAATGGATTAGATTGGTGGACTGGTAGGAGACGGGAAATGGCGGACGGATCGAGCGCGAGCAATCGTGTCACAGCAAATGGAGACGTCATTCCCTTGCCACAAGCGGAGTCGATTTCCGACCGCCTGCAACGGCTGGAAAAGGCACTCGCAGCCTTGCAAACCCCTGCTGCGACAATTTCGTTGACGCGCGCGCCCTCCGGGTTCACGACGCGCAACGGTGCCAGTATCGGTAGCATGATTCCGGCTGCGCTGTCTAACATTGTGATGCCGACGTTCCTGAGCGGCAGTGGTGAGGGGGTACGGTTCTGGGCGCGATTCGGGATCTTACGCGAAGTACCGCTGATGTTCCGGATGTACTTCGATTCCCGGTATCGAATCAGCCGTATCGGGCAGCTTGGGGTTCCGATCGTCATCGGTCTGATGGTGATGAATTACCTACTGTTTGCGTTCTGGTCGTTGCCGCTGATCTCGCTGGCCTTCCCGATCCTCGAACGGCTCGGGTTAATTGTTCTTGCGGTGATCCTGTACAAACTGCTCAGCCGTGAAGCCGCCCGGTATGATGACGTGCTGAATTACTTGTCACGCTACACGAAGTGATCCGATTCGGAGTGAACGATGCGTTTGGGTGTGAACATTGACCACGTCGCCACGTTACGCCAAGCCCGCCGAGCGAAAGAACCGGACCCGGTTGCGGCAGCGGTGTTGGCCACGTTGGGCGGTGCGGACGGGATCACGATTCACTTGCGCGAAGACCGACGGCACATCCAAGACCGCGACGTGTACTTACTACGTGACACCGTAACCACGCGGCTGAATCTAGAGTTGGCCGCCTACGACGAGATCATCGCCATCGCCTTGAAAGTGAAGCCCGACGAAGCCACACTCGTTCCTGAGAAACGCCAAGAACTCACGACCGAAGGTGGCTTGGATGTGGTTGCCAACGCCGATGCCGTGCGGTCGGCGATCGAGCGGTTGAAGTCCGCCGGAATTCACATTTCGCTTTTCATCGACCCGGACCGCAAACAACTTGACCAAGCGAAATTGCTCGGTGCCGATGCCATCGAGTTCCAAACCGCGAACTACTCCGAAGCCATCGGCGACGCCGCAATTGGCATCGAGCTAGCCAAGCTCCACACGGCCACGGCCCACGCTACGCAACTCGGGCTACAAGCCCACATGGGCCACGGGCTGAACTACCAGAACGTGAAAGCCATCGTGCGCATCCCCGGCGTTGTCGAACTCAACATCGGCCACAGCATCGTGAGTCGCGCTGTATTGGTGGGGATGGAACGCGCGGTACGCGAGATGAAGCAAGTGATGCAAGCCGAAAGCCCATGAACGATCGTTCATGGGCTTTGGAACGTTCATAAGCTCTCAGCGTTTAATCCCCGACAGTGTCTCCAGCGCCATCAGTAGCGCCTGCGTTCCTTTCCGACCGTAGCCCTGTGCCCGAACGGCTTCGTACAGTTGTTTGGCGAGCGCCAGTCCCGGTAGGGCGAGGCTCATTTTCTCCGCTTCGGCGAGTGCGATACCCATGTCTTTGATGAAGTGTTCGACGTAAAAGCCCGGCTCGAAGTTACGCGCCAACATCCGTGGCCCGAGGACTTCGAGCGCTTTGCTACCCGCTGCTCCCACGGAAACGGACTTGAACACCGTCTCCAAATCGAGGCCCGCTTTGTAGCCGTACAGCAACCCTTCACACACCGCGATCATGTTGGATGCGATCAGGATTTGGTTCACCATCTTGGTGTGCTGACCGGCACCCGCGTTGCCTTGGTGAATGATCGTTTTGCCCATCGTTTCAAATATCGGCGTGACCGCATCTACCACGGGTTTCTCGCCGCCGATCATGATGCTCAGCGCTGCGTTTTTCGCGCCGACATCGCCGCCGCTCACTGGAGCATCCAGGCTGTGAACACCCTTCGCCTTCGCCGCGTCGAAAATTTCCTTGGCTAAGCTGGGTTCGCTCGTGGTCATGTCCACGAGCATCGTGCCCGGCTTGCTACCGGCCAGCGCCCCCTCTGCCCCGAGGAACACTTCCCGAACATCCTTCGGAAAGCCGACGATGGCGAACACAACATCGCTGGCTTCGGCCACTTCCTTGGGCGTTTTGGCAAGTGTCGCGCCCAGATCGACTAGCGGTTGGGCCTTCTCCGCGCTGCGGTTGTACACCGTGGCGGTGTAGCCTTTGGCCATCGCGTGTTGGCACATCCAGCGCCCCATGACGCCGGTGCCGATCCAGCCGATGCGGGTGGTTCCGGGGTGTGCTGTGAGTAAGGCCATTGCGAAAGTCTCGTGAAGGTGCTAAGTATATTGTGAGTGCAATTGGGATCCAGATTCGGTTTGCTCTCGTCCGACCCTGCCCGATCACCCGGTTAACATGGTAACGAACCCCGCAGTCGCCGGCCATTGGCGTGTGGGCAAGCTTATTTGTAGTGAAGGATTCCGCCACGGTGAACGATTCGACTTTTGAAGCCCCGCCGATCGTGTTGGTTCACGGCTTGTGCGGTTTAAGCCGACTCCTCGCCAAGCGCCGTCCGGCGAAGGAATACTTCCCCGGTGTCCGTGCGTATCTCGAAAGCCTGGGCCACGAAGTCTTGATGCCACGCATCAGCGCCACGGCTGCAATCACGACCCGTGCCGTCGAGTTGAAAAAGTCGATTCAGGATCGGTTCGGCCAACGTCCGGTTCACGTCATTGGCCACAGCCTCGGCGGGTTGGACGCCCGGTATCTGATTTCCCACCTCGGGATGGACCGCCAAGTTCTCTCGCTCACGACGGTCGGCACACCGCACCGTGGCACCACGTTCGCGGATTGGGCGTTGAGCCGGTTTGCCCGGCTGTTCCAACCGCTGTTCCGCGCCGCTGGCATTCCGGATGACGCCTTCTTTGACCTCACAACCGACGCCTGTTCTCGGTTCAACGAAGTGACGCCGAATGCACCCGACGTGCGGTATTATTCCGTCGCGGGGGTTTGTGAGAAGCCGTGGCTCGGTCCCGAGTGGTGGCTGTCGTCGCGGATCGTGGGCCGCGCGGAGGGTCCGAACGATGGCATCGTTTCCCTGCATTCTGCCACGTGGGGCGAAGCCACCGAAACGTGGAACGCCGACCACCTCAACCTCGTCAACTGGCCCAACCGCATCATGAAACGCGCCGGGGAGTGGCAAGACCGCGCGGCGGATTACGGGAACTTTGTGCAACGGCTGTGATGGTGGTTTGTGTGAGGATGCCGAAAGCCCACGAATGATCATTCGTGGGCTTTCATGGTAACTGCCTTCCCACCCCTGCCCTCGGTAGAACCCAATTTTTCGTGCTGTCAGGTTTGCTCGTTAGGGCTGTTGGAACCCGACCGAGATTGCACTCACATCTCAGAATCGTGCTCGCTTTCCGCGAATTCATGCCGTGCGCTTCACCGATGTCAATCGAGACGTTTCATGACACGGACGTCGCTCCCCCATTCTCGGAAAGGAATCTCGTGATGCACCTGCAACTTCGCCGATTTGCGTTTACGTTTGCCGGATTGCTCGCCTCGGTCAGCCTAGCTTCGGCTCAAGGCCCGTGGTCCACAAACCCACTCGCCCCCGCCGCGATCGGCTCGGGTTGTAGTGGTTGTGCCGCAACAGCCGCAGCCGCACCAAGCCATGCCGCCGCCAGCGAGTGGTGCGGGGACAAAGCGTCCGGCCATCGGTTCAACTTGGCGAGCAAGCTCTTCAGCCCGTTTACCATCGGCCAAGGCTGCGCGTCGCCGGTAGGGTGTGGCTCGTTCGCGTCCGAGCGGACGTTCCTGTTCGGCTCGTGCAACCAGTTCTTCAACGCCGGCACCAAGTGTGGCCACGGCCTGTGCATCGGCAGCACGTTAGGCAGCGGTGGGTTGGGCGACCACCAACGCTGCGTTTACGGCAGCAATCTGAACCGATAACAAATGCAGCAGCACTCAACGCCCATGAACGATCGTTCATGGGCTTTCTTCATTTCATGGGCTTTCTTCGTTCATGGGCTTTCTTCATTTCATGAACCATTTCCCGGAGGTGTAGAATCTAACCACACACCCGGAGTCCACGACCCATGACAGCACCGCGCACAATCTCCCTCGGTATGGCTGCACCGGACCCGATTGACCCGGTCTGTGGGATGACCGTGTCGATCGCCCATGCTGGTGGTGGTAGCCTTGTTCACGATAGCTCGACGTATTACTTCTGCCACGAAAGCTGTCGGCGGAAATTTCGGCGGTCGCCGGGGAAGTACCTGGGCGGTGAATCGTTTGATGCGATGACGCAGACTGCAACGCGCTACATCTGCCCGATGGACCCGGAAGTCGTGAGCGATCGACCGGGGGCTTGTCCGAAGTGTGGCATGGCACTCGAACCGGAAGCCCCGAGTTTGGACGATGCTCCGGACCCTGAGTTGCGCAGCCTGAACTGGCGACTGAAGCTCGGCCTACTCATCGGCGTGCCACTGATTGCTTTCGCCATGATCGACATGTTCGTGCCGGGGATGCCGATCTCGCACCTCGTCGGCCACACCTCGTTCATGGTCCTGCAAGCGGTGCTTTGCACCCCGATCGTGTTCGTGTGCGGTTGGCCGTTTCTCCAACTCTTCGCCGTGTCGCTGCGAACCGTTCAGTTCAACATGTTCACACTCATCGGCCTTGGGGTATTGGCGGCGTATGGGTTCAGCCTGTTTGGGCTGGTGAATCAACTGCTGGAGTTGCTGCCCGGTGTCATGGTGATGCCGTTTTTTGAAAGCGCGGGGGGGATCGTTGTGTTGGTGCTGGTCGGGCAAGTGATGGAGTTGCGGGCGCGCGGCCAGACCGGCGACGCCATCCGCAAGCTGTTGAAGCTGACGCCGAAAATCGCCCACGTCGTGCTGGAGAACGGCAAGGAAGCCGACTTGGCGCTCGACCTGCTTGATGCCGGCGATCGCGTCCGGGTGCGGCCGGGCGAACAGTTTCCGGTGGACGGCGTGATTCAAGAAGGCACGACGACCGCCGATGAATCCATGCTGACCGGGGAGCCGATGCCGGTGTCCAAGTGGGTTGGTGAGAAGGTGCTTGCCGGGACGATCAACGGCCACGGCTCAGTCGTGGTGACCTGTGAAAAGGTTGGCACGGCGACGGTCCTTTCCCAGGTGATCGCGTTAGTGGGGCAAGCCCAACGCACCCGGTTGCCGATTCAGCAAACCGTCGATCGGGTTGCCGGGTGGTTTGTTCCGGCGGTGACCGGGATTGCTGTCCTCACGTTCATCCTGTGGATGATCTTCGGCAACGTGGAAACGCGGTTGGTGAACGGCGTGTTGTGTGCGGTTGCGGTGCTGGTGATTGCCTGCCCGTGTGCCCTCGGGTTAGCCACGCCGATGGCCATCGTGGTTGGGATCGGGCGGGCTGCCAGTCGTGGCGTGTTGTTCCGCGATGCTGCGGCGCTGGAGCGCCTCGCCGCAGTGGACACGATTGTGTTCGACAAAACCGGCACGCTGACCGAAGGCAAACCGACTGTGAAAGCCATTTTGGCGTCCCATCCGAAACCAGGCGAGGATGAGAACACCGTTCTGCGTTGGGCTGCTGCCTTGGAGCGCAGTAGCGAACACCCATTGGCCCGCGCGATTGTGAAAGAAGCCGAGGCCAAGGGCGTCATCATTCCCGTGGCCACCGACGTGCAAACAATCCCCGGACTAGGTGTACTTGGCGTTGTGGAAGGCCATGCGGTATTAGTCGGCAACGATGCGTTTCTTGTGCAGAATCACGTGCCGGTCATGTCCCATCCCGACGGGCAATCGCCATCGGCGGAAACGGTCATTGGCGTTGCCGTCGATCAACGATTAATCGGGTTCATCAAACTGGGCGATCGCAGTCGGCCCGAAGCGCCAGCGTTGATTGCGAAGCTCACAGCCAGCGGCGTTCGGTCAGTCATGCTAACCGGCGATAGCCGTGCCGTGGCCGAACGAATTGCCAAAGAGGTTGGCATTTCCGAAGTTTTCGCCGATCAACTCCCCGCAGACAAGCACCGCGTTATTACGCAGTTAAAAGCCGAAGGCCGCGTCGTGGCGATGTGCGGGGATGGCATCAACGACGCCCCGGCGTTGGCCGTCGCGGATGTCGGGATTGCGATGGGCACCGGCACGGACGTGGCGATCACGACAGCAGGCGTGACGTTGGTGAAATCCGATTTGAGCATGATCCTGACGGCCCGCGAATTGAGCCTCGCCACCGTGCGGACGATCCGGCAAAACTTGGCCCTGGCGTTCGTGTACAACGCGCTGGCGATCCCGATTGCCGCCGGCGTGCTGATCCCGTTCGGTGGTTCGCTTCTGGACCCGATTTGGGCCGCCGCCGCGATGAGCCTCAGCAGTGTGTCCGTGATTGCGAATTCGCTACGCCGACGATAAGCCCGCAACTGTTTACTTTGGTTCGGACGGCAAGCTTTTGATGATGTTGTTGTAAATCAAGTCCATCGGGTCGAGCGCGGAGATGTTCTTGACGAGACCTTGTCGCTCGTAATGTACGAGCAAGGCGTCGGTGTTCTTGTGGAACTCGACCAGCCGACGCCGCACGGTTTCTTCGATGTCGTCGTCCCGGCACATGAGCGGCGAACCACAGAGGTCACAGACGTTCGGCTTTTGCGGCGGGCGGGCGTGGAGGTGGTACGGTGCGGAGCAGGTGGGGTTGGAGCAGATTCGCCGGAAGCTGATCCGGCTGACCACGTCTTCATCGGCAATCGCGAGGTTGATGACCGCGTCCAGTTTCAAGAACTGTTGCCGCAAGAGCGCGTCAAACGCGATGGCTTGGGCGTAGGTGCGGGGGTAGCCGTCCATCACGAACCGTGCGGGCCGATGTGGCCCGCGAAAGAGTTCGGCCACCACGTCGTTCACCAGTGGATCGGAGACGAGTAGCCCATGCTTAATGAGCGGTTCGGCTTCGCGACCGACCGGCGTGCCCAGCCGGATGGCTTCGCGGAGAATGTCCCCGGTGCCGACATAGGTGAGTGACAACGACCGGACCAATCGTTGGGCCTGCGTGCCTTTCCCGCTTCCTGGAGGTCCGACCAACACCAATCGCATGAACCTGCCCCACGCCAAGCTGAGCCGAGCGACTCGGCGTACATCGTTCCTTCTCATTTACCTACTTATTGTGAGTGCCCCGCCCCAGTCCAGCAAGGGGCACCGCCGAGAAATGTCGAACCGTGTTTGTCCGAGCGTCCGGGTTTCCGGCATCGTGTCGGAAATGCTCATGGCGTGCGATAATCGGGGGCATCGCACGCCATCAGACGCAAACTGGCGAGAATTAGTTCGGCTTCTTGCCAAGGATCGGGGCGATTTCCCGAACCCAGATGTTGCGGAACTGCGTGGCATTGCCGTGAAATTGCAGCCGGATCGGCGCTTTCTCCGCGTGTTTTTCGTAATGAGCCGGTTGATCGTAGAACGTACCGCCGGTCAACTCGAAGTGGTTCTGCACCACGACGCCGTTGTGCAGGACCGTGATGATGGTCGGCTTGGACACTTTGCCATCTTCGGCAAACCGTGGGGCTTCAAAGATAATGTCGTAGGTCTGCCACTCGCCCGGCTTCCGGCTGACGTTCACCATCGGCGGGGTCTGCTTGTAAATCGACGCACATTGGCCGTCGAAATAGGTCTTGTTGATGAACGAGTCCAGGATTTGCACTTCGTAGCGTTCCATGATGTATATCCCGCTGTTGCCGCGCCCCTGCCCGCTGCCTTCCACCTTGGCGGGCGTGGCGAACTCCGCGTGCAGTTGGATGTCTCCGAACGAATCCTTAGTCACGATGTCCGACTTGCGGGTAATGGCGTAGCCGTCTTTAATCTCCCAGTTCTCGCCGTTCTTCCACTTCGACAGGTCTTTGCCGTCGAACAGCACGATGGCGTCCGCCGGCGGCGCGCCCGGTTCGGCGCCTGGCGTCACGACCTTCGGTTCCGGCCACACGACCCCGCTCTTGTATTCCTTCTGCAACAGTGCGAATGCACCATTCACACTGACCCCAGCCACGATCACACTAGCCACCAACACGACGGTACGACGAATCAACATCCCAAACTCCTGTTCAACGGGGGAGAGAACCACAACGCGGATTCTGGCGTAGATTGACTTCCAGTGCAATGGAATTTCGGAAGATGTCAAATTCGCACAAACACCCGCTTCTGATACAGCCACAACAGAATCAGCCACAACACCAGCAGCACGCCAGAGCCGAGCAACAGCGATTCGTATTCCGCACCCATCACCTGGAACGTTTCTTTGCCGAGGTGGCGCTTGAGGGCGGCGACGATGAACCCGATGAACAGCCATTCCATGCAATACGCCATGATCGAATTGGCACCGATCACCACAAGCGGGAACGTCCAGCGGCGGAATTGGCGAAAGTCGATGATGGCATACAGGGTGCCCATCGCCACCAAACAAAATCCACCGCTGAGGAGTACCCAACTGGGTGTCCAGATCCGTTTCACCACCGGGCAGATGCCGAGTTGCCCGAGGGCATAGCCTGTCAGCAGCAACGCGATTCCGGCCACGCCCAGGATCCGCAATTTGACGATAGCGGGGCGTTCACTCTTCAGTACGCCACCCGCCAACAAGCCGAGAATCATCGTGCCGAGTGTGGGAATGAAGCTGAGCGTGGAGTAGCCGCCGCCGTTAAACAGGAACGGTTTTTCGCGGGGGAACAGGTTCATCCACCACGTGTCGAACGCCCACGCCAGGTTGGTGTTCTTGTTCCAGTGCGCCGCGAACCCGGTTACATGGTTCGGCCAGTCCGGTTTCACCCCGGTGATGCTCCAATCGAAATCAGCACCCGGCAGCGGCCACAACGCAAATGCCAGCCAGTAGCCGACCAAAATCGTCACCAGTGCGATCACTTGCACCCGCACCGTGCGTAACCCCAGCAGGAACAAGAACCCGTAGCCCAGGCCGATTTGCGAGAGCGTGTCTTCAAACGTGTAATTGGTTTGATTCTTACCGATCGAACGCAGGAATATCCCCAGCGCGATCAGCACGAAGCCACGCCAGAAGGCATGGGCGGTCATCCGGAGTTGCGATTGCCCCCGACCCAACCGTGCCGCAATCGAGAAGGGCAACGACACCCCGACCAGGAACGAGAACGACGGTTGAATCATGTCGTGCAGTGAACAGCCGACCCACTCGACGTGCGATTGGTGAAACGCCAGAAACGCCCAGAACTCGCTGTTGGGAATTGCCTTCGCCACTGCTGGCAACCGTAGCACCTCCGCCAGCATCAGAAGCATCACGATGCCACGGTACGTATCCAGTGAAGCAAGGCGTTGCGGAGGGGTATCCGACATGTGAGCCACCCGTGTTCGAGGAAGATTTTCGAACACTGTACCCCGGATCAAGAATGGAACCACGGAATACACGGAAATGACGGAAGAAATCAGGATCGAACAAGACGAACGATTTACCACGCGGCGACCGTTTTTTT
>JAYSXU010000110.1:0-5906 GCA_043716965.1 Fimbriiglobus sp. | reverse complement strand
CTACTCGAAAAAACGGCTGCACGTTTTCTACTCATTCGTACATGTCGGGCCTCGCAAAGCCTCGACCACGACCTACAAGAATGGCGTGTCTCACAACGCGGCTTGGTAGATGTGCAGAAGGTCGGCTTCCGTCACGGGGCGGGGGTTGAACCGGGCCGTCCACTGTTGGTTCGCTTCTTCCGCCAAGATGGAGAGAATACTTTCGCTGACGTTGCAGTCTTTCAACGAAGTCGGCAAGCCCGCCGCCCGGACCAGTTCCGTGACTCGACGCGCGAGGATTTCCGAGGCCGGTTCGCCGTTGGCGTGCTGACTCGGCACCTGCAACTTGGCGTACAGGGATTCCACCGCCACCGCGTTAAAGCGAATCACGTGCGGCAACATCAGGCCGATGGCGACACCGTGGGTCATGCCGTAATGGGCCGTTAACGGGTTCGCGCAACTGTGGCAAGCGCCGAGCATCGACGCTTCAATCGCCATGCCGGCGAGGTGGGCGCCCCACTGCATTCCGCCACGCGATTGCAAGTCGGCCGGGTCGAGCAACACTTGCTCGAAGTGGTGTTCCAGGTGCTCCCACGCGGTTGCGGCGAACACTCGAGACATCGGGTTCGCCCTAGTGCTGACGAACGATTCAATCGCATGGGCCACCGCGTCAATGCCCGTGACCGCCGTGACCATGCGCGGTTGGGACACGGTCAGTTCGGCGTCGAGGATCGAGATGCGGAACGCGGCTTTCTTGTCGCCGCACGCCATCTTCTGGTGGGTCGAATCGTCGGTAATGAGTGCGTAACTCTGGGCTTCGCTGCCGGTGCCGGACGTGGTGGGGACGCCGATCGACGGCAACATCGGCTGGGTCGCCTTGCCGTGCCCCCGATAATCCGCCATCCGCCCGCCGTTGGTCAGGATGAAGTTGATCCCCTTCGCGCAGTCCATCGAACTGCCGCCGCCGACGGCCACGATAATGTCAATGCCGTTCTGCTTGGCCAAAGCCACGCCTTGCGTGACTTCACGCTCCGTGGGGTTCTCCTTCACGCCGTCGAAGGTGAAGACGGCCAACCCGGCTTCGGTCAACACCCGTTCGGCGCGCTGCGGGTGCCCGGCCTTTTCGAGGCCGGGGTCCGTGACCAACAACGCCCGACTGCCACCCAATTCGCGTGCCAGTTCGCCAAGTCGGTTGAGGCCACCGACTTCGACAATCACCCGCCCCAGCGGTTGAAAATCAAACGACGGCAGTGGGTCGGGGTTCGCGCTGGAACTGGAGTGCCCGTTGGCGGTAGAGGTGCGTGAAAAGGTTCCCTTCATGCGGCTGGTCCCACGTCAAACGGTTGGTCGGCAACGGCCCGATGTTCAGGCGTTCGATGTGCGGGCAGGCCATCACATCGGCGATAAATTTCGGGTCTTCGGTCACGGCGGTCGCGGCGAGTGTGTACCCGATCCGCTTCAGCACGTCGGCTTGCGGACATTCTATGACGCTGGCATACGGGAACAA
This sequence comes from Fimbriiglobus sp., assembly GCA_043716965.1. Lineage (GTDB taxonomy): Bacteria > Planctomycetota > Planctomycetia > Gemmatales > Gemmataceae > Fimbriiglobus. Next base: position 4,420 of record JAYSXU010000110.1, on the reverse strand, counting down.
AAACTCTTTGTTGGCCAGCGGGTGTTCGGGCGTGTCGCAATACACAATTGTCGGCAACAAGTAGGCGATGCGGCCCTCTTTCACCAGCCGGGGCGTGCCGCGAATTTGTTGGGTGACATCGACCGCACCGGGCGTTTCGAGCGACTGCGTCACCAAGTTGTCAATCGCCTCCGCGACTTCCGGTTTGGCGAACGCGCTGATCTCACAGTTGGGGTCATCCCACGCCCGTGCCTTCACCTTTGCCAACCGTTCCGCCAGTGCGTGGGCAATCTTCTTGCCGTTGCGTGGCGTCCACACTGCGGAGGCATTCACGCACGCCCGGCCACCGTTGGCCGCAATGGCTTCGATCATCATGTCAAGGTGTTCTTCGTAGTTGTCGACTTGGTCTTCGCCGAAGATGATCTTGCTGTACCCGGTGCCGTGAATCTCTACGCGGTGGTCGTTCTTGTATGGTGCCATCGTTCGGTCGTCGCCGAAGGCCATGCTCCGCCCGCAAAGCCGAAGGATGTCCGCCGATCCCGCATGGTCGGTCGGTAAAAACCCGAGGAAGTGCGCCGGCAACCCGGCTTTGATGAAGCACTGCATGACGCGGAACGGCGTCCACGGTTCTTCACGTCCGGGCTTCAGAAGCAACGGCATCTTTAACGCAATCGTCGGCACCCACAGCGAATGCACCCCCGGCGAGTTCGACGGCAAAACCGCCCCGAACACGTTCGTCGTCGGGTAGAACGCCTGCATCCGCCCGCCGGTCGTCGTGTACCCCTTGTCCAGGGCTTGAATGTCCAGCCCACGGGTCAGCCCGCCGATGACTTCTTCAATGTTCGAGAAGACGTAGTGAACCTTCAGAGCGTTGCGCCGACAGAACACCATCGGCGAACCCGTTGTCGCCGAAAGGTTGCGGACGTAGTCATCGAACGTCAGTTCGACGTTGCCACACGGCACCGACCCGTTGACAAAGTAGTCCGCCGCCTTCTTGTAAATCTCCAGGATGTCGCGGATCGGGATCGCCATCAACTCCTTGTGTGTCCGCTCCATCGTGCCGAGGTCGCGGGCAATTTGGCTCCCGGTGACCTGGCTCACCTCCGCCACCGGCTCCCCAGTCACGTGGTGAATCAACGTCGCTTTTTCGAGGCTGGTATACGGCTTACCGAACCGCAACGCAGGTATCTGAATCATGGTGTTTTGACCTTCTTTTTGGGTTTCGCGTGGTGAATTAATAGTTCCGCTGCCCACTCCGCATCCATCTTCCGCAGCGGCGGCGTCGGCGGTTGGTCGTAATGAAGCTGAGGGCCGTAGATAATGTCATCGTAGACGCGGTTCAGGCACTGCTGGAGCGATAAGGGCACGTCCGGAACCTTGGGCACAATTGGAATCGGGATCGCGGGAAGTGGGTCTCGTACCGAGAGCGCCCAGACCGCTGTTTGCGAAGCATTGTTGGCCTTCGCGATCAACACGTAGTAGTCTGCGATCGGCGGCCTGGGCCGTCCGAACGGCATGCGATCGCCGTCGCGAAGGAGGTCGATTTCGACGAGGTTAATGTCAGCCCCCAAGTACTCGCTCCGCTTAGCGAGGTACTTCGTTCGGCCGTCGCCGGCGGTCTTATTCGACGGACTGAGCAGTTCAATCACAGTGACCACGCGGCGGTTATTCTTGTCAACAATTTTCACATATCGCCGCGTTTTTTTGTGCTTCGTGCGATAGAGAGTCGTCTGCGTTGTCGGCTCGACAGCCACCACCACCACGCTACGATCGCTCGGTGCCTTTTTCGCACGACCGCCGCCGTTTAGCACCGTGACATCGGGTTTGCCGATCAGTTCTCGCTCGTCGTCGGCCTCATCTTCGAGCCAAATGTACTCATCCAACTGAGCGAAATAGCCTTCCGGCAACTGCGGGTTGAGTGCCACAACCATGTTGTAATTCATGCCACTATGCAGCCCCGGCCAGAAGCCGGGGTCTTCGAGGTACGGGTCCATTCCGGGGAACGGCGATGGCATGGCGTCACGCTCCACCAAATCGTTTTAAGTTCTGCTGGCACATCGTACATCACTCTCGATGGTGTTCATCGCGGCGTTTCGCCAGCAGGTCGTTCGCCCAGGTCGCGCGGATCGAGTCCAATTCCGGGTTCGGCAGACGGCTGTAATTGACAGCCGTTTCGTACCGCCCTTCATCGTAAACGCGATCCAAACACGATTTCAAATCGAGTACCACGTCTGCGTAATTACGCCCAAGGGGTATCGGCAGAACGGGCAGCGGTTCCTGCATGGTGAACGCCCAGATTGACGTTTTGGGCCGTCGGTTCGCTTCAGAAATCAGGACGTAATAGTCTGTCACGGGCGGGCGCGGGCGGCCCATTGGTATGCGGTCACCGTCGCGCAGCAAATCAATCTCCACGAGGTTCGCATTGGACGCCAGGTACTCGCTCCGTTTGGCCAGATACGCTAGGCGGTCCGGTCCGTTCGCCTTGTTGCTAGGGCTAAGCAACTCGATCACGGTGAGAACGGGATCACCTTGAGCGGTCCGAATCAATACCCGCCGCCGCTTCCGCGCCGAACTCGCGGGCAGAGTGCTTTCCGTCGTCGAGGGCGTCAAAACACGAGTCGAGGCTGTTCGCGTGGCTTTCGTCCGTGTTGCCGTGGGCCGATCCGGCACAAATGCGTCCGGACGTTTTCGCGTCGGCAGTTCATCGGGTTCATCCTCATCCTTCAGCCACACGTACTCATCGAGATCCGCCACGAGGCCATCGGGCAAGTGGCGGTTCAACTCCGCTGCGATCGCCACAATCATTCGCAAATGCACCCCACCCCAACGGGTGGGGTCTTTGAGGTACGGGTCCATTCCGGGGAACGGTGACGGCATTTCGTAGCCCTCCCAGCTTGTCGAATCAATACACGCCGACTACGGTGCCGCCGGCGAGTTCGGCGAATGGGCGGACGCCACTCACGCCGTCCCAGGGATATTTCTCGAACGGCTTTTCGCGCTCGCCTTCGTCCCGTTCGGGGAATCGGGGGACGAAGAATTCTTTCGTCAATGTTGTTAGCAGGACGCGGCCCGTGGCACCGTAATCGACGATTTCGTCGAAGTTGTCCGGGTTCACGACTTGGATCACGGCGCGGGGTTGGGGGGCGTAGTAGCTGATCTTGAACCCGTCCTCTGGCCCGATCGGCTTGGAGCAGGCGAGGCCCATGAGCGTGTTGCCGTAGGTCGGCGTCATGTACACGTCGCCGTTGTCGAGCATCTCTTCGTAGGCTTCTCGGGTGAATTGCGGTGTGAACTCCGTGCCGCCGCTGAAGATACCCGTCATGCCCACAGCCTTGATCGACCGCAGCCCGCCGGGAGGAATCGGTTTGCCGAGGGCACGGTACTTGTCTTCCAGCCGACCGGCACGCAACGCTTCATCGAACGCGGCGAGAAGCTTCGGCGTGGTGAACATGCATTTGATGTCGTGCCCACCGGCTAGCACGGTCAGGGATTGCTCGATACAGTGGTCCTTGTAGGCTTGGGCTTCCGCGATCTTGCGTTCCTTCAAGCACTTCACCACGTAGCGTGGGTCGAGGTCCACGCAGAAGCAAATCCCGCCCCGGTATTGGGCCAAGTGTTCAATCGCCAACCGCAACCGGCGCGGGCCGGACGGTCCGAGCATGAGCCAGTTGGACCCCTTCGGGAAGGAAGCGTCCGGCAACGTGTCTGACATCATCTCGTAGTCGATCTTGAAGTCGTCGATTACGATCCGCGACTTCGGCAAGCCGGTCGTGCCGCCCGTTTCAAACACGTACACCCCACGGTCGGCGTAGGCTTTCGGCACCCACTTCCGCACCGGGCCGCCACGCAGCCAATCGTCCTCAAAGATCGGGAACTTCTTGATGTCGTCGAAGCACTTGACGTCCTTCAACGGGTCGAAGTTAAACGTCTTCGCCTTCTCCAACCAAAACGGTGTGCCCGTCTCCGGGTTGAAGTGCCACTTCACGATCTCGACGAACTGGGCGTCCAGTTGAGTTCGTGCATTCTTGATGCGTTCTTCAAGCGTCGAGCCAGTCAGCGGTGTGGGTTTGCCGGGTGTATCACGCATGGGTCGGTTCTCGGGGGTCGTTAGCTTTGTCCGTTACAACTATCACTTTAGACGCAGTGGCTGGCGGGTGTCACACGGGCGTGGGAAATCGAGTTCTTGGCTTTCTGGTCCCGGTAGGGGTCGAGGGTTGTAGCCATGGGTGGAGCGCTTCGCGGAACCCGTGGAACCGAGACCCCAATACTCGACCGCCCTGAAGGGGCGGCGGAATCCTTCGCCCCTTCAGGGCGACCTCTGTGGAAGCCGTGGACCACGGGTTCCGCTGCGCTCCACCCGTGGATACATTCCGGTGCCTCTACCGGGGCACAAAGCGAAGAAATGAGCGCACCTTACTTCTTCGGTTCGAGGGCGTACAGC
>JAYSXU010000109.1:0-5909 GCA_043716965.1 Fimbriiglobus sp. | reverse complement strand
GTTCCTACGTGGGCTAACGCTGGACAACGGCGTTCAGCAATTAGTATTCCTGCAAAAGCAGTTCCCCATTGGCAGCGAACCAGCCTTGGGTGTCGATTTGGTAAACGCCATCAGTACTCGCTGCGAGAAACTGGGCGAGCGTCAGGCAGAGTTTTTCGAGCATCGACTCGTCTGCATGGTCGAGCGGTTTGCGACAGGCAAAAAGTTGTTGCGTTTGAATGACGTGTTCCATCAATTGGCGATGGTTCGGGCTGTAAGTCATCGTCTCCAACACTGCCGCGAACGTGTTCAAGTCGTCCCGCAGGTCATCTGCTTTAGCCAAGTAGCGATCGAGTTGCACCGGCGTCCCACCGCCGGGCAGCACCAATTGCCCACGGGTCCACCCCAACGCATCACCGTGAAAATGCGGTTCCACCGGCAACCCAACCGCGTGGAGATGCTCCGCGATCATTGACGGCAACACTTCCACAGCCGAGCGGGCGAAGACGCGGTAAATCATGGTGAATACATTACCAGTAGGAAGCCAACGTCGCCCAAAACAACACAGCTAATTTAGTAGCCGGATCGCAGAATGCCCATTTGACACAAGACGAACTCAACTGAAATCTGGGAATTGTCAAAAGAAATCGCTTGACGCTGAAAATAGTGAGTGTAATCTCAACACCACGATGCTCAGGGTGAATTCACACTTCGTGATAGTTCCCTATTCGTCGGGGTTTTTGTTTTCAACCTTCTTTCTCTCTCATGGAGGGACGAACATGATTCGTCATCCGGGTCGATTGTCTCGGGTGGGCTTTACGCTCATCGAATTGTTAGTGGTGATTGCGATCATCGCGATTCTGATTGGCTTGCTGTTGCCAGCCGTCCAAAAAGTCCGCGAAGCGGCAGCACGGATCAAGTGTACCAACAACCAAAAGCAGTGGGCGTTGGCGATGCACGGCTACCACGATGCGATTGGGAAATTCCCAATCGGATCAACCGGACCCCAAGGTGGTGGGCCGTCCAATCTGCGTCAAACTTGGGTCATGCACGTTTGGGCTTACGTCGAGCAATCAGCGTTGGCATCGAAGAACGACCTCACGCAGCACTTTTACAATCCGCCCGGAACCATCGGTAATACGATGAACGGCCTTTGCGGCGCCCACGTTCCGATTTACCTCTGTCCGAGCGACAACGGCGTCATTGACCAAAACTCCGGGTTTTACCAACGAACACGTGGAAACTACGTCGTCAACTGGGGGAACGTGTATTACGACTACACAGGCTCAGTTGCACCTGGTGTCGCAACCTCTGTCAATTTTGGACCATTTTATCACGAAGGTGGATCGCGGAGTAAACCTGGTAAAGTGACAATTGCCAGCATCACGGACGGCACATCGAATACACTCATGTTGTCGGAAGGTCTAATCGCTAAGAGTCCTGCCGACAACGACTGGCGTGGCGATATTCACAATGACGACGGCATTTCGCGGTTCCAAACATTGCTGACACCAAATGCGACAGACCCAGATTGGGTCAACAGTACGAGCTTCTTTCAGCAGAATGGCGACCCACTGATGCCGATCGCACTCAACGCTCGACAACGAGCCGCAGCCCGCAGTCGGCACACGGGCGGGGTTGTGACTGCCAATTGTGATGGGAGCATTCGCTTCGTTCGCAACTCGATCCCGATTGCGACATGGATGGCGATGGGCACGATGGCAGGTGGAGAGGTGATTAATGACAACAATTAAACAATTGCAAAGGGTCGTCGCAACCCGACGACCTCTTCTGCTGGCAAGTGGGTTTATGGCCCTGTTGCTTGCCGTCGGTTGTGACAGTGGCCCGGCTAGTGGGACTGTCAGCGGCACCGTGACCGTCGATGGTGCGGTGCCGATGGCAGGGTCGTCGATCTCCTTTATTCCCGCCAATGGCAATGCGCCGTCGTCCGGGGCTACACTGGAGAACGGAAAATACTCGGTTAAAGTTCCCGTTGGTGCGATGAAAGTCGCTATCTACGCCCCACGCCCCGTGGCGAAACAAAAAACGCCAGCCAGGGAAGGGCCTTCTGCCGGGGAAATTGTCGATGAGTCCCTAGGTGAAGAGTACAACGTCAAGACCACGCTCACGCTGGATGTGAAGTCTGGCAGTCAGGTCAAAGACTGGGATCTCAAGTCAATGGGTAAGAAGTAACGCGGAAGCTACTCTCAGTTTGCAAACGGCACGACCCATCGAGAACCACTCGGTGGGTCGTGCCGTTTCTCACAAGGCCAACGTCAGTTTGAAATGAAAGTAACGTCTCGATTTTGGCATCGCGGGTTTTTGTAGATGGCACCCGCTGCGATTTCATCAAGTCGCAAGGTGATATTTTGTTACACGCCAACTGATTTGGCGTGCTGAACGGTTCGCGCTTCGAGGCCGCGGCAGGCTTTTCGTAGTCGGCGAATTCCTTCGGTCACTTTGTCCACGTCGGCGACGCCGAAGCTGAGCCGTACTTCGTTGGTGGGGACGTTGCCGAACTGGTCCGGGACGTGGCCGTATTCGCCGGGGACGTAGAGAACCCCGGCGGCCAAGGCGCGTTCCACGAGCGGGCCGTTTTTGCCGGCGTCGAGGTGGGGGGGGAACGTCAGCCAGACGTACAGGCCGCCGTTCGGCTTGGTCCAAGTGACTTCGGGCCAGTCGGCGAATTCACGTTCGATCGCCCGCAACATCGCGTCCTTTTTGGTGCGATAAACACCACGCAGTTTTTCGACGTGGCGGATATACGCGCCGGTTTCGATCATCGAGTGGATGATGTGCTGCGCGAGGTTCGTGGAGCCGAAATCGTGGTTGCCTTTCAAGTTGCAAATCGGCCCCGCCAGACCTTTCGGCAGGATGCTGTAGCCCGTCTTCAGCCCCGGCGCACACGGCTTCGAGAAGGTGCTGGTGTAAATGACGTATTCATTGGTCGTGTCAAATCGTTTCACGCTGACAATGTCCGGGCCATCGTAGCGTAGTTCTCGGTAGGCCGCGTCTTCGAGAATCAAGATGCGGTGCTGGCGGCTGTACTTGCGGGCGATGTCCACCAAGCGGGCGCGGCGGTTTTCCGCGAGTGAAAGGCCGGTCGGGTTCTGGAAGTAATCGACGGTGTAAATCAGCTTCACGCGCGGCAACTCGCCGGACTGGTCGAGGCGTTGCAACAGGTCGTCCAACTCGTCGAGGTTCATGCCGCCCGGATCGTCCATCGGCACGGAATAGACTTTCGCGCCGTGGCTCTTCAGGCAGTCGTGGTAGACGAAGTACGACGGCGCTTCGCAGATGACGATGTCGCCTTCGTTGAACAGCGTTTCGCCGAGCAAGTACAGCATTTGCTGCGACCCGGTCGTCAGCACCACGTCGTCCGCTGACACCGCGATGTCACTCGGCTTCACGCCGTCGGCTTGGCAGACGTGTTGAATCACCCGTTCGCGCAACGACAGCAACCCTTGCGTGCTGCCGTACTGCAACGCCGCCTTCGCCGAGACCGGGTTCGCCATGATGCTTGCGACTGCCGCCGCGACATCCGCCGCTGGGAGAGAGCCTTCATCCACAAGGCCCGCCGCCAAGGAGATGAGGCCGGGCGTTTCGATCGCCTTCTGAATGAAATAGCTGATCGGGGAATCGCCAGTCCGTTTCGACTGGTTCGACAAAGGAAGCGGCGCCGGTGGCATAAAGCGGTCTCTCTTACTTCAGGCTGGTGATAAAAGGCGGCCAGAAATGGAACCGGCCCCGGAGGAAACTCCGGGGCCGGCGTCAATCTGTTCGCTGGGTTCCCGGATGTTAAGTGTGTGCCGCCGCAACCGCTACCGCCACGACAACACCAGCAACCGCGAAGGTTGGTATCGAAAGTCGTGTGGGCAACGATGCAAACAACATAGTTCACAAACCTAATTCCGGGCCACTCTGGTTGTGTGGTAGATAACTTATAGCATTTCTCCCAGATTCGGGCAAGTTATAGACGCACCAAAGTCGGCTATAACAGCCCTTTTTCGCTGCCGATAAGGTTTCCTACACTACGGTTACTATGTTAACGAGAGGCCCACGCTCTGCGTGGGAGGTTCGTTTTCTGAACCACCCACGCGAGGCACTGGACCCGTGCGACTTATTGAGGATGCCGCGTTGAACGAGTCTCCTGGCGTTGTGACCCCGCCCCCGGTTAGTAACCTCGCCACTACGACACAACCCGGCGCTCACCATTCTGAACCGAAATTGACGGTCATTGAGGGGCTGAATTACTGGACGATGAACGACGTGCGGGAACTGATCCGCTACCGCGAGTTGTTCTTCCACCTCACGCTCCGCGACATCAAGCTGCGCTACAAGCAGACAATCTTCGGGGTGGGTTGGACGGTGTTTCAACCGCTCGCCACCGTACTCGTTTTCGCGGTCTTCCTCGGCGCAAGTGGGAAGTTGTCGGAAGGCGTCACGAACGTCTCGTATACGCTCTTTTTGCTGTGTGGCGTGTTACCGTGGACGTACTTTGCGAACTCCACCTCGAACGCCGCCAACAGTTTAGTCAGCAACGAACGGCTGGTGACGAAGACCTTCTTCCCACGTGTGCTACTCCCTGCTTCAAACATTGCGGCGGCGACGTTTGATTTTTTCATTGCGCTCATCATCCTCGCCGTGTGGATGATTGCCGACGGCCCGGCACCAACGATTCGGATCCTGCTCGCGCCGGTTTTGATCGTGCTACTCAGCGCGTTTGCGTTCGGCTTGGGCACACTGCTATCCGCCCTAATCGCTACGCAACGGGACTTCCGCTACTTGCTGACGTTCGGGATGCAACTGTGGATGTTTGCCACGCCGTGCATTTACACCCCGCCTGCGATGCTAAGTCCCAAAACCCAGATGTGGCTACAATTGAACCCGATGTACGGGATCATCTTGAACTTCCGCAACTGTATCTTGGGCGATGAAATTCAATGGGTGCCGTTGTTCGTTTCAGTCGCCTTCACGTTGTTTATTCTCGGCTTCGGGCTGATCTACTTCCGTCGCGTCGAAAACACAATGGCGGATGTGATTTAACCCAGATTCATCACCACGGGAGACACGGATAACACGGAAATCAGAATTGAAAGCAACATGATAAGTACAGCACAACTGTTCTTGATTGGTCCTGATTTCTTCCGTGGTTTCCGTGCCTTCCGTGGTTAACTGTCTGATCCAAGTTAAGAACTGTTACCCGTGTGGTGAATGATGCTTGGTGCGACGATGCCCCCTGGGGCGTTTTTGAAGCGGATTGCGGACGAACTCTTGCGACTGGACCCGGCGCAGGTGCAGTCGCTCGCCGACGTAATGCACGAAAAATACCTCGCCGGCCGGATGATCTTCGTCATCGGCAACGGCGGTAGCGGGTCCAATGCGTCGCACTTTTGCGAGGACATCGGCAAGGGCACGTTGAAGCTGCCGCAAGACTTGCAAAACGACGCGAAGAAACGCTTCCGCATCCTGAGCCTGACCGACAACACCCCGTACATCCTGGCGTGGGGCAACGACGAGGGCTTCGACAAAGTGTTCGTCGAGCAACTGAAAAACCTAGCGTCCCCCGGCGATTTACTGGTGGCGATTAGCGGTTCTGGCAACAGCAATAACATCCTGAGTGCCGTCGAATGGGCGAACACCCACGGCCTAGTGACCGTCGGCTGCACCGGGTTCACGGGCGGCAAGCTCCAAATGCTCGCCCACCAAAACTTGCACGTACCCCTGGACGATATGGGCATCGTCGAAACGCTCCACCTCGCCGCGTTCCACTGGGTCGTCGATGACCTGTATCGGCGGATTTCGATGTGATTTGTGGAGCCGCTTTGTAGGTCGTGGTCGAAGCTTTGCGAGGCCCGACATGTGACGATGAAGGGAATCGGTTCAGCCGTTGGTCTGGTGGCAACCGTGTGTCGGGCCTCGCAAAGCTT
>JAYSXU010000108.1:0-2013 GCA_043716965.1 Fimbriiglobus sp. | reverse complement strand
TTCTCGCGTTCGCCTATCGGGTCTCATCGCAACCGGGTAGCCGAGCCGTTGCGCTGGTGGTGCCGGTGAACCGGGTGGTCGAGATCATTGACGCAACGACATGGTCTACCATTCCAGGTGGGGCCGATCACGTTCGCGGCGAGATCGTTTGGCGGAAACAAGCGGTTGTCGTGTTGGACCCGTCCTGTTGGGTGGGCCTCGGCAACAGGCCACTGGAATCGTCCCGCGTCGTCGTCACGAAAATCGGCGGGGTCATTGTGGGTTTACTGGCTGGTCCCACTGTCACGATGCTCGCACCGAGTGTGCCGTGCATCCCGACCCGGCATCTTGTCACGTTGAATCCGAACCGCGTTTTGGGAGTCTACGACACGACGGACTTAACAATCATCATGCCGGATTGGCGCGGGTTCATCGCGTCACATCGCACGGCGTAACGCCTGGATGTACCGATCCCCGCTGCCTTGCACCTTTCCCCGATTGACTTGTCTCGAATTGCGCCTAACCAAACAGAGAACACTAATCTCTGAGGCGTGCTATGAAACTGGATGACTTGAAGGGCAAAACGGTCGGCTTCGCGGCGTCCGGCGGGCTGGATTCGTGTACGGTCACGAAGTGGTTGACCGAACACGGCGTCAACGTCGTGGCCATTTGTGCGGACATGGCCCAGCCGGATGAAGCCAACTTCGCCGAAGTTGAAGCGCGGATGCGGTTGTCCGGGGCTACGGACTTTGTGGCGATTCCGCTCCACGACATGATCGCCGAGTCCGGCATCGAAGTGATTCAGTTTCAAGCCAAGTATGAAGGCGCGTACTGGAACACGACTGGCATCGGGCGGCATGTGATCGTCGCCGGCATGATCCCGGAACTGCGCAAACGTGGCATCACGATTCTGGGGCACGGCGCGACCGGGCGGGGGAACGACCAAGTCCGGTTCCAACTTTGCACGAACATGTTGGCCCCGGAAATCCGCATCTACGCCCCGTGGCGCGACGAAGCATTCTTGGAGCGGTTCGGCGGTCGTAAGGAAATGATCGAGTATTGCCTGGAACGCAAACTCCCGGTGAAAGCCACCCTGAGTTCGCCGTACTCGACCGATGCCAACTTGCTAGGGCTAACCCACGAAGCGGGCAAGTTGGAACATCTCGAAGTGGGACCGTGGTTCGTGACGCCGGGCATGGGCGTGTTACCCACCCAAGCTCCCGACGAACCGGAGACGGTGACAATTCGCTTCGAGCAAGGCCGCCCGGTTCAACTCAACGGCAAGTCCGTCACGCCCTTTCAAGCGATCACCGAAGGCAACGCCATCGGGGGCAAACACGCGATCGGGATTTGCACGCACCTCGTGGAAAACCGCTTCGTCGGCATCAAGAGCCGTGGCGTGTACGAAGCCCCCGGCATGGAGCTACTCGGCACCGGCTACGCTTACTTGTTGCAACTGATTCTCGATCGACGGAGCCGTGAGTTGTTCGACCAATTGTCACTGACCGTGGCCAAGCAAATCTATCAGGGGTACGGCTTCGATCTTGCCACCCACATGGCCCGTGAAGCCATGAAGCCGATCATCAACCTCGCCACCGGCACGATTCAACTGAAGCTGTACAAAGGCGGCATTCACTTCGATTCGGCGCTGGACGTGCCGCACCAGTTGTACTCGGAGACCAATGCCTCAATGGAATCCATCGGCGAGTTCAACCACGCGGATAGCGAAGGCTTCCTGAGCGTGTTGCAAGTCAGTGCCAGGGCACTCGCGGCGAACAAGCACGTCACCGCACCGGCGTGGGCGAAGTCGTAGGATTACCGTCGAACCCAGACACAACTTGCCTGGAAACGAAAAGACCCCGCAGTGCTTGGCACTGCGGGGTCGCGTTGTTACTATTGAAAACCTATCAGCTTATTTGCAGCCACCGCCACAAAGCTTGCCGAACAGTCCCTTCAACCGGCCACCACTGCGGCCCGCGGAAGACGTGCAGTCTGCCGAGGCTGCGTAACCGGCACTGTAGCTCATCGCCGACG
>JAYSXU010000107.1:0-5911 GCA_043716965.1 Fimbriiglobus sp. | reverse complement strand
CCGTACCCCGGAGGGGTTCCATCGTTGTTCGTGGTGAATGATGCAACCCCTGCGGGGTAGGGTTCGTTTCCGGTGCGACCCAGGGTGCGCGGCGAAGCGCCGCGACCCTGGGCTATTATCTTGAACCCCTGCGGGGTAACCCGAAGCGTAACTTCACAGCGCGCGTGTCAAGTGCCCAGAATTATTCGATCACGTAACTGAACTGAGAGTTTTCACCCACGCCAATCGTCACTTGCTTCATCGGTCGGCCCTCGGCCATGCGGGTCAGCACTTCTTGGGAGAGCATGGGCAACAGCGTGCCGGTCAGGATGTGATCGACGTTGCGGGCGCCGCTTTCGACCTCGGTGCAGCGGGCTAGGATGGTGTCCACGACACTCGGTTCGTACTGGAACGCGGCCTTGTGGTTCTGCTTCAAGCGGTCGCCGATTTGCGCGAGTTTCAGCCCGATGATCTTGCGCAACACCTCTTCACCCAGTGCAAAATACGGCACGATGGCCATCCGCCCCAACAGCGCAGGCTTGAACGCTTTCAACAAATCGGGCCGCAACATCTCGTTCAACGCTGCAACGGTCGGCATCTTGGCTGGGTCGGCGCACGCCTTCATAATCGTGCTGGTGCCGACGTTCGACGTGAGCAAAATAATCGTGTTCTTGAAGTTCACGTCCTCGCCGTCGTCGTTCTGCAGCACGCCCTTGTCGAAGACTTGGTAGAAGATTTCCTGCACGCTTTCGTGGGCTTTTTCGACTTCATCCAGCAACACCACGCTGTACGGTCGGTTCTTCACCGCGTTGGTCAGCACGCCGCCTTCGCCGTAGCCGACGTAGCCTTTCGCGCTACCCACAAGCCGGGAGACTTTGTGCGATTCCTTGTATTCGGACATGTTCACGACGACCATGTTGCGGTCGCCACCGTACAGCAAGTCAGCCAGTGCCATCGCCGTTTCGGTCTTCCCAACGCCGGACGGGCCGACGAGCAAGAAGACGCCCAGCGGTCGGCGGGGGTCGCCCAAGTCAGCACGAGCGGTGTGAATGCGTTGGGCGATGGCTTCGAGCGCGTGCTTCTGGCCGACGACTCGTTCGTTCAAAATCTCCGCCAGCCGCAGCACCGTTTGCACTTCGTCGCGGACCATTTTGCCCAGCGGAATCCCGGTGAAGCCGGAGACGACTTCGGCCACCGCTTGCGAATCGACGACCGGGTAAACCAGTGGCGTTTCGCCTTGAATCGTGAGCAAATCGGCGTGCAACTTCGCCAAGTCGTCACGGTCCTTCGGCAACGAATCCGGTGCGGGTTCGACCGTCGCGGCGGTTTCGATTGTGGTGCGGAGGTCGCGGATTTTGCCGACGAGTTCCGCTTCTTTGGTCAGTTGATCCTGCAACCGGACGCGGTTCTCTTCGCCGATTGTTTTGCGTTGTCGCAGTTCGTTCAAGCGGTCCGGGTTGCCGGGGGCAACCTGAGCTTCGCGTTCCAGAAAGTGAATCTCGGTCGTGAGGTGTTCAATCTCCCGCGTCACGTTTTCCAACGCCGGTGGTGTGGCGGTTTGGCTCAGGGCGACGCGGGCACACACGGTATCCAATAAGCTGATGGCTTTGTCCGGCAAGTGACGGTCCGGGACGTACCGCGTCGAGAGCCGCACGGCGGCGGTCACCGCTTCGTCCATGATCCGCACCGCGTGATGCGTTTCCAGCATAGCGACCAGACCGCGCAACATCCGCGTGGCTTTGCCTTCGTCCGGTTCATCAACTTTGACTTGTTGGAAGCGGCGTTTCAGGGCGGCGTCGGTCTCGAAATACTTCTTGTACTCCGCAAACGTCGTGGCCGCGATGGTGCGGAGTTCGCCGCGTGCCAGGGCGGGCTTCAGCAAGTTGGCGGCATCACCTTGCCCCGCTTGCCCGCCAGCGCCGATAAGCGTGTGGGCTTCGTCAATAAACAAAATGATTGGCTGTGGCGACGCTTTCACTTCTTCGATAACGGACTTCAGCCGGTTCTCGAATTCGCCTTTGACGCCCGCCCCGGCTTGCAGCAAACCGAGATCGAGAGTGCGGAGAATCACCGGCTTCAGCGGTGGTGGCACATCCCCGGCAGCGATGCGGAGTGCCAAGCCTTCGACGACGGCGGTCTTCCCGACACCCGCTTCCCCGGTCAGGATCGGGTTGTTCTGCCGTCGGCGGGTGAGGATGTCGATGACGAGGCGAATCTCCGCGTCACGGCCAATCACCGGGTCAATCTTGCCTTGCCGAGCGCGGTCGGTGAGGTTCACGGTGAACTGATCGAGGGACGGCGTGTTCGACGAAACTGAAGGTTTTCCAGTCCCGTCCGGCGTGGCGGCAGTCGATCCACCGGACGCCACCGGGGCACGGTCGAATTCGTCGCTGTTCAGCTTGGGAAGAATTTCTCGCAAGTCCTTCAGCAGTTGCTCGCCGGGAATTCGCAGCAAGGAAAACGAACTGCCGCTGATCCATTGCTTCAACTTCGTGTCGTTCAAGAGTGCCGCGAGCAGGTGCCCACTGCGAACGGAACTCGCACCGCACTCCACAGAAGCGACCACCCAGGCTTCGCGGATCAAGTCCAGGATGTTGGTGGACAACGCGGGGGCGCGGCCGTTGCCGGTCTTGAAGCGGTTCAACGCGGCGTCCAATTCCCGACGAATGGACGGGAAGTCCGCGTCGTACTGCTTGAACAGCAACGGGATGTCCGAGTTCGGGGCTTCCAAAAACTTGAAAAGCCAGTGTTCGATTTCGACTTCAAAGTGGGTGCGAGACAGGCACAGCCCCGCCGCCGATTCCAGCGCTTTGCGGCAGGTGACGTTCAACTTATCAAACAGCAAACGCGGGTTCGTGACGGCCATTGCAGGAATTCTCTAGGGGGACGGGGTTCAGGGGTTGACTATTTTGTGGTGAAAGCGAACCGCTTTGCTATGAAAAAAACCAGCGAACGCTGGTTTTTTATGAGTAGTGCGAGGTAACCGATCACCATGTTGAACGATGTACGCAGCTTATAGATTGTCGCCCCCATCAATCGGCGTATTGGCTTGAGTGCCCTGAAGGGGCACTGGGTTGTAGCCACGGGTGAAGCGAAGCGCAACCCGTGGACCGTGACAGCCCATTGTCAATCGCCCTGGAGGGGCGAAGGGTTCCTCTGCCCCTTCAGGGCAGGAGAGTTGTCGTTTCCGGTTCCACGGGTTGCGCGAAGCGCTCCACCCGTGGCTACATTCCGTGACCCCTACCGGGGCCATCAACCCGATCACCACTTGGGCGTATTGGTGTAGTTCGCGTGAAACACCTTCCAAACGGGTTTCGTCGTGTCGATCAACAATTCCCAGTGGTCCAACTTAACGGGTTGGGCACGTTGGTTGGGCGATTGGAAAATTAGTTGCGCTTCGGCTTGATCCAGTGCGCCGGCCAGCGAACTGATGGGAAAATCGGTGCCCGCGATTTTTGCCCACTCGTTCGCCTTGACCGCGACTTCGCCCATGTGCTTCGTCGCCGGACCAATCACGGTGCCGTCGGCTTTGACGGCGGAGCGTTCGATCAAAAACTCCCGCTGGCCGACTTTGAGCCGCATCGATACGGGAATCGACGTGCCGGGAATCTTCTCGGTCGATTCAGACAGAACGGTCCAGCTCAACTTGATATACTTGGCGCGCAGTCGGGCAAAGTTTTTCCCCAGCCAAGCTTCCATTTTGGCGGCTCGACGGAAGAGTTTGCTTTCGCGCATCGCCTTGAGGGCGTTGAGAATCCGCCCCTGCGCCGCTTCTTTGGTGATGTACAACACCAGGGCCTGAACCAGCAACGAGAAGAACGTCGCCACGCCTTCCGCAAACTCCCGTGCCGCCATTTCGATCGCACACGAGCTGCCGTCCGAATTCCATGCCAGCGAAATGGCGTTCCCGAACCGCTCCGTGAGAGCGGAAAAATTTTCCGCAAGGTACGTGAGAAGAAACGCGACCCCCAACCACTGCAACAACCACTCCCCGATGAGTGCCCCCAACCGCGCGCCATAAGCCGCCCCCGGACCCGCCCCGACACCCCCGCCCAGCGCGCCGACACCGCCGCCGATGGCCCCACCCAGTAGCGTCGTCACGATCATGACCCCGAGCGCCATCACCAGTCCGAAAATCAGCCCATCGACGACGGCGCGGAAATCATTCCCGAGCCGCTTCATGATCGCCGGACCGGTGTACTGTTGGGCGGCGAGAAAGACGGCATCCTTGATGTAGCCAACGCGGTCCGGGACACTCAGCGCGTCGTCGAACCAGCTCGTCCCCGACGACCCCGGCGGCTTGGCCCGACACGTAGGTGCATTCTCCAATTCTGGGCCGGGAACGGTGGTGTTCGGTGGGGGCATGATGGGGCGCTCAGTGTGGTGGCAATCAAAGCGGGTGTTCAAACGACATCCCGTCACATCGCCTTTCGCCAATCTCGAAACGTACTCGCAAATTCTAACACGTGGCCGTCTTCGGTGCCTTCCGCGATGTACAGGGCGATTGGGCCGAGGAAATCACGGACTTCGGAACTGGTGCAGGTCGGCAAGTACGTTCGCAGCACACGGGGGTCGTAGTAGCGAAAATAAACCTGCCGGCCGTCCGGGAGTTTGACCAGCAAAAACTGCCGGAGGTGTTTCCGCACTTCGACAAGGGGGCGATCGCACGTCAGGTAGACGCCCCAACTGTTGCCCCACCCGTCGCGGACGAGTTCTTCAAGCAGTGGCGCATTCGGCTGGATTCGGACCAACCAAGGGCCGAACGCGGCGAGTTCGTCGCCCCGTCCCCCCTCGTACAAACTCTCGAATTCGTGGCCGGCCCGTTCGAGTCGTCCGGGGATACTCTGTTCCCTGGCCGCATCGACCAATGCGTACAACGGTCCACGGACTTGTTGCAGATGTTTCAACACCGCCGCTTTCATCGGCGTCAACGGCATCACATCAGGACCGTGCAGGACAACGGGTGACAAAGCGGGTTCAAAATAACTGGGTGTGGGAGTGAGGGCCGAAACATCCGGGCGGGTTTCACTTCGGGGTGGCCCGCCAATGAGCAGGACGACGAATACGGTCCGCCCCGCCTTGATTTCGTCCCCATCCTGCACTGCCGACTCGATCACTTTCTGGCCGTTCACCGTGGTCCCGAACCGACTCCCGAGATCCTTGACACAGCACCTGCCCTCGTCGCATTGAATACTGAAATGTTCACCGGATAACATCGGGTCGGCGGCGAGCCGGATTTCGGCGGGCAAGAGCCGACCGACACGCAGCGACGATCCCGGTGGGACGGGAAACCGTCGCCCGGCGTCATCTCCGGTCCGTACTTCGAGAGTTAAATCCATGCCGACGTCCGGCGGGTGGCCCGCTATTTGTTGCAGACTTCACAAAAAGGAGTCCCGGTTTGCGCTGCGGACGTCAGCGCGTTCCCTTGCCCCATATCACCAATCATCACCTGGGGGAAGCCCAGCACTATCGTGCCACCGTGGGCAGTCAGATCCCCCATGCGGGCTGCCGGCATGCCACCGATCAGCACCGTCATGCTGCCTTTCACAATCACGTCCGGCGGGCCAACGCAGACGAGCATGTCCCCGACGCGGGCCGCCGGCATGAACCCTATCATCACCTGGATTGCGCAAGGTGGCAGTATCGGCCCGCCCACGTGCGGAACGAGTACGGTGACCATCGGGCAGACGTGCATATCACCAACGCGGGCAGCGGGTGGCATTGGCAGTAACTCCAATTAGCATGATTTCGACCCGGTCTTGGACAGATCGGCATCTTTGGGTTTGATCGGAGCGGCATCTTTCGCGTCGGCGGCGGACTTCGCTTTCTTCGGTTTACTTGGCATGGACCCGGTTCCAGGTACTGCCGCACCGCCGCTGTTAATGAGTACCATCGTACCCGAGATGGCCACACCCGCCGGCGAGATCGTGAT
>JAYSXU010000106.1:0-2025 GCA_043716965.1 Fimbriiglobus sp. | reverse complement strand
ACTCAACCGCGGAGACTTTGGGCTGGCTCATGACGGCGACTATAGCCACACGGCCGGACTTCGAGAACCCGATTCACAACGCCGCTGCGTAACTCCTAGAATAATACAAAATAGAAAAGCAGTGCTTAGAACAAGCACTGCTTTTCGTACATTTCTGCTCGGATTCGTTTGATTCGTGGTGGCTATCGCGTTTGCACCACAACTGGTTCAAGCACGGCCACATCGCACAATCCCCAAGGGCTACTTCCCAGGAGTTTATCGAGCAATGCACCCTTGGTGTCTTTGCGCCGGAAGCTCACGTGTTCGGTCACTTGTAATGCCGGTGGAAGGGCGTCGCGGAACGTTTCGTAGGAGTGGTTGTGGGTGAAAAGCACCACGGTTTTGGGGCGGAAGTGGCAATCGCAGATGAACTGATTTACGTCCTTCGAGCGTACCTTTTGCAAGTCGCTGCGGTCGTTGTAGAACGCCACGGAGTCCAGGTTGCGCGGGTACGTCATGACCACGGTGTTCGGGTCGTTGACATATTTTTGCACCAACTCCGGTCGCCCCATTGGGGACCGTTCCTTCGCGTACCACGGCACGACGACAAAGTTCATCACGCCGATTAACCCGACGAAGCCAGTGAACAGCAGCTTGGTGAACACCGAAGTGTTCCACCGCGTGCGGGCAATAAATTCCCCGAGTGCCAAACATAACGGTGGGAACGCTGGGAGGATGTAGGTGGGAAGTTTGCTGCCCGCACAGGAGAAAAAGAACACGAACCACAACCCGCTCAACAGCCAGAACCCGCCAGCCGCCGACCGTGCCGACACACCATTCCCATCCGTGCTGAGCAGGTTTCGTAGATACAGCCCGCCGACGATGACCCCTGGCAAAAAGCCGCCCAGCAAAATGGGGACGTAGTACCAGATCGGTTGCAGGTGGTCGAACGGTTGCAGGAACCGCATGACGTTGTGTTCCCAAAAGAAGTACCGCAGGAACTCCGGCTGTTTCAAGTAAATGCCCACGTACCAGGGCAAGTTCACCCCTAACACGATCGCGGCGAACAGCAGGATTTTCCCGAAACTGACGCGGGCGGTGCCTCGGTTCAAGTAGGCAAATGCTAATAACGGCGGGAAAAGCAGCACTTCAGAAATCGGCCCCTTCGTCAGAAACCCCAAGCCCGAAAACAGCGCGGAAGCGATCCACCACCCCAACAGTAACCGCCCCGTGCGCACCGCTTCAAACCCGCACAACACGGACACCGTCACACACATCGTCAATAAGCCGTCCAACAGTAACAACCGTGCCATGCCCATGTAACCCGGCGCGATCGTGAGCAGAAGTGCTGCCCACAACGCGGCTCGTTCACCGAGACTCCGCCGCCCGAGAAAATACACCGCGAGGATCGTTCCATGCACGCACAACGCCGGAACAAGCCGCGCTGCGGCTTCGTTCACGCCGAACAGCATGTAGCAACATTTCACTAGCCAATACATCAGCGGTGGTTTGTCGAGATATGCTTCACCTTGAAGTGTGGGCACAATCCACTCGCCCCGGTCAAGCATCTCCTTTGGGATTTGCGCGTACCGCCCCTCGTCCGGTTCCAACAGCATGAACGACCGACTGGGGTACAGCAACGCGGCAGGCAAGAAGACGACGAGCAGGACCGACAAAAGCCGAATGCGCGTGACCGGATCCGGAGAGGCAATGAATAACACCCTGCCCCACAAGAACGGCAACCACCCGAGCAATGACCGTGGCAAATGCGTTTCTGACGGAATGACAACCGACATCGTAGACTCCTCTGAGCATCCAAGTCTGCGGAGTCTAGCCCGAGGGTTGAAGTTTGGTCAACACAGGGTTGGGGATTGTTTGGGGGTCTCAAAATGCTGTGTTAAGGCGGGCGGTAGGAAATGATTTACCCGGCGAACGGCGCGACGTCAGTCCGCCGGTGTGCCCCGGCGAACGGCGCGACGTCAGTCCGCCGGTGTGCCCCAGCGAACGGCGCGACGTCAGTCCGCCGGTGTGCCCGCGAACGGCGCG
>JAYSXU010000105.1:0-2026 GCA_043716965.1 Fimbriiglobus sp. | reverse complement strand
TCGGGAATGAGGAAGCTCAAGTGCAGTTCGGCGTGACGCAGGTTTACGCCCATCCATTCTTCGTGCGTCAGCGGCCCCAAGAATGGATGCGGCACTGCCGGTGCCTCGCGGGACAAGCGGCTGTATTGCTTTTTCAGCTCATCGAGCGCGGCAATTGCGGTCGCCTTGTCATCGGGCCGGTACGGTTCCATTTGCTTGGTGAACTGAAAGCCGGAGTACATTGACTGCTTGATGAACCGCTTCTTGAAGAACGGTGCAACGAAGACCCGTACGAACCACGGCGCGAGAATGTGCGGACCATCAAACCCGATCCGCACGGTTCGCGCGAGATGGTCGAGATTCTGCCCGACGGTCCAGTTGCCCACGGTGTGACAAGGGCCGTTGACGAGTCGTTCGGCATCCGCCAGCACCGCATCGAACGATTCAAAACGGAGCGTGCGTCGGCCGGTCGCTTTGGCGGTGTTGATGGTCATGGGAGAATCCACTTGGAACGAGGAAGAAATCAAAGGAAGTCCGGCTTTATACTTCGCGCGGCCGTAACGGACACTAACCCGAAGCGTAAGCGAGGATTTGAGGATTTGAGGATGTGAGTTGCGTCCTCGTTTACACTTCGGGTTAGTGTGACTCAGCGTCAAATGTGTCCGTTACGGCCGCGCGAAGTATAAAGCCAGAACTCTCAGCACGCCTTCGCCTGACGGTGCCACACCTTTTTAAATCGGGAAGTGCCGCGACATTGGCCCTGATCACTGTTGCGGTGGATCGAGCGACCGACTTCAATCTCTCCATCCCACAGATTTTACTGATCTGTTCTGCGTGGGAGGCCCCCGATGCGTGCTAGACTTGCCGTGAGTTTCGGGGTTCAAACATCGACTGCAACGGAAACGACATGCCCTTCAACAACAAGGAATCTCGACAAAGCGGGTTGCGGGCGAGTGTGTTCTTGCCGCTGGTTGTGGCCATCTTTGTGGTGATCGATTCGCCCACATTGAGTGCCTCCGAACCGCGTGTGAGCTTCGTCAACGATGTGATGCCGGTGTTGACGAAATCGGGCTGCAACGTCGGCGTCTGCCATGCCAAGGCGGGCGGCGGGCAGAAAGGATTCCAACTGTCGCTGCTCGGGTTCGAGCCGCTGGAAGACTTCGAGCATCTGGTGAAGGAAGGCCGCAACCGGCGGTTGTTTCCCGGTGCCCCTGATCGAAGTTTGTTGCTGCTGAAAGCGTCGGGCCAAGTGCCGCACGGTGGAGGCGTTCGTTTGGAAGCCGCTTCTGCCGGTTACGCCATACTGCGCGAGTGGATTCGTCAGGGAGCGCCGTACGACACCGAAGCCACGCCAAAGTTTGACTCGTTCGAGGTCCAGCCGAGTCGCGGTTCGATCCCGCGGAAGGCGGAACAGCAGCTCAAAGTGCTGGCCAAGTACTCGGACGGGAGCGTTCGCGACATCACCGGAATGGCGTTGTACGAAGCCAACGACAAGGCAATGGCTGACGTGACGGAACGCGGCTTGGTGAAGATTTCGGACATCGTCGGCAACGTCGCCGTGATGGTGCGGTATCAGGGACGAGTCGCGGTCTACAGCGCTTCGATCCCGCTCGGCGCGCCGGTGGAAAACATGCCGTCATCGAAGAACTTCGTCGATGAATTGGTCTTCGGAAATCTGAAGTTGCTCGGCATCCCGGCGTCGCCAGTCTGCGATGACTCGACGTTTTTGAGGCGTGTCACGCTCGACATTGGCGGGCGGTTGCCGACCGAGGAGGAGACCGCCGCGTTCCTCGCGAGCCAGGATGAGGGCAAACGAGATAAGGTCATCAACGACTTGCTGCAAAGCCCCGACTACGCCGACTTCTTCGCCAACAAGTGGACGGCGCTGCTGAAGAATCGTCGCGACGACGCCAGCGATACGGTCTCCAACTTCGCGTTTCATGCGTGGGTGCGAGACAGCTTTCTCGCCAACAAACCTTACGACCAGTTCGTTCGCGAGTTGCTCGCCGCGACCGGCACCGTGATCGGCAATCCGCCGGTCGCGTGG
>JAYSXU010000104.1:0-5951 GCA_043716965.1 Fimbriiglobus sp. | reverse complement strand
CAAGGTCAGTTGCTGGTGAATCACACCAAAATAAGCAAAGCCGGGGATTTTCAGATTGCTACACTTTCACCTGAGTTCGCACCATCTTGTCGTCCGGTTTGTGCCCTGAAAGTTGCAGATACCTATGCCTGTTGCGAGTGTAAGCCGCCTGCGGATCGTTGTGGGGTTTGCCATTCCACTGCTTATCGTCTGCCTGTTCTGGTTGGCATCGAACCCGCGTGTGGTTACCGATAAAGGCCAAGAAGTGGAGAGCCGATTTCCCGACGTGCGTTTCACGGACGTAACCGAAAAAGCCGGTATTCATTTCCGGCACTTCAACGGTGCGATGGGGCGGAAGCTACTGCCGGAGACGATGGGGTCGGGCGTCGTGGTTCTCGATTTCAATGGTGACGGGCGACCCGATCTCTTCTTCGTCAATAGCTGTCCGTGGCCCGGTTTTGCTCAGCCTCCTAATACCACCACGTCCGCACTTTATCGCAACAACGCCGACGGAACTTTTACCGATGTGACTGCCGAAATCGGGCTGACTGCGGAACTCTATGGTCTGGGTGCGACGGCGGGAGATTACGACAACGACGGGTTCCCGGACCTGTTCATCACGGCCATCGGCGGTTGCCGTTTGTTTCACAACGAAGCGACTCCAACCGGGCGACGATTCGTTGACGTGACCCATTCCGCAGGCGTCGGCGTCCCAGCAAATTGGCCGGATGCCCGTGGCATGGATTTCTTAAAATGGCAACGCGACGTGAGCTTCCCCGCTTCGGCGACGTGGTTGGATTACGATGGGGATGGTCGGCTCGATCTGTTTGTTTGCAACTACGTCGGCTGGTCACCGGCGGCTGATCTTGGCACGGATGCAGTGCTGCCGAACGGTGTCCGGTCGTATGTCCCACCCACGCAGTTTGCGGGAACCCATTGCCAACTCTTTCGGAACATTGACGGCAAGCGATTCGAGGATGTCTCCGTGTCCGCAGGGATTCATGTGAGTGAACCGGAACGGGGAACCGGCCCGGTTCGACCTGTTGGCAAAGCGCTCGGGGTTGTCGTCTGTGATCCCGACCGAGACGGCTGGCCGGACTTAATCGTGGCCAACGATACGGTCCGCAACTTTTTCTTCCACAACGTGCCGGACGGTCGTGGTGGCCGGAAGTACGAAGAAATCGGCTTGCTTTCCGGTGTCGCTTACGCCGACGGCCGACCCCGTGGTGGGATGGGCATCGACGCCGCCGAACTGCGACCGGGACGACTTGGCGTTGTCGTGGCGAATTTTACGAACGAACCCAACACGCTGTTAACGTTGACGAAACCCGACCAGTTGTTGTTCCGCGATACCGCCGACACGGAAGGCTTGGCCGGACCCAGTCGGGCGTTGATGAAATTCGGTACGGTCTTCTTCGACTACGACCTGGATGGACGCAACGACCTGTTCACTTGCAACGGCCATCTCGAACCGGAAATCGCTTCGGCACGGCCGAACCAAACGCACGCGCAAGCCGCACAACTGTTCTGGAACTGTGGTCGGACGGACGGTCTCGCCTACCAACTGGTGCCAAAAACGCCGACGAACCAGGACTTGTTCCGCCCAATCGTTGGTCGTGGCTGTGCGTTTCTGGACTTCAACAACGATGGGAACCTGGACATCGTCGTAACCGAGAACAACGGCCCGGCACGACTGTATCAGAATGAAAACCGCACGGGCAACCACTGGATGCGGTTCGTGCTTCGTGGCGACGGGGTCCGGTCCAACTGTGATGCCCTGGGGGCCGAAGTGGAACTGGAAGCGGGTGGGGTAGTTCGACGATGGTACTTGACGGGAAGTCGCGGTTACCTCAGCCAAAGCGAACTCGCAATCACGGCCGGGCTTGGTTCCACGCAAACAATTGACCGCGTCACCGTTCGCTGGCCCGGTCAAGCCGCAGCACCACAAACGTGGACGGCGCTGTTTCCAAACCGCGTGCATCGGTTAACCCAAGGCGTGGCAAGTGCGGACTGATTTGACGTGTTCCGATCACGTCAAATTCTTGTCTGCGGGAAGAATCCTGTGCGAGATTTGCCGAATTTTTGATAGGGTTAGTGCCTCAGCGATGTTAAAACGGTGTCGTGAAACCTCAACATCACCTGTCATCGGAAAGCTTCCCGTGGTGGGCCTTGTCGCTCGGCCCACCGTACCCAAACTAGGAGGTTCAATGCCATCTCGCATCCTGTGCCTATTGCTTCTCGCAGCATTCACGAACACTGTGTTCGCGGCGGACCCAGATAAAGTCGAGCGTAGCATCGGTGCGGAGCCGAAGTACAACGGTACACCGAAGTATTGCTTGCTGACTTTCGGCCTGGATGCCAAAGATCGCGTTTGGATCGTGCAGGATGGCGAGACGCTGTACGTTGACAAAAACGGCAACGGCGACCTTACCGACCCAGGCGAGAAAATCGACCGGGAGAAGCCACGCAAAGGCTACGAAGCCGCCAAAAACATGCGGTTTGAAGTCGGCGATCTCACCGTCAACGGTCGCACACATCAGGGCCTTCAACTGTTTGCCGCACCAGTCGAGACCTATAACTCCGGCGCATTCAAACAGTACACGCTGTTCTTATCGAAAGAGACACTCGCCTATACCGTTACCTGCAGCGTTGCCGTTCCGGGCGCAAAAGGGGGCGGCAAGGAGGGGCGACTAGAGATGTCCGCTGGCCCGGTCGATTTGAAGGGGATGTTGGTCTTCCAACCGAACGCGGCGGACGCCCCCGTTATCCGTTTCGGCGGCCAACTCGAAGTGAATTTCTACGGCGTTAAACCCCAACTGCGGGTCGGGCGAGCCAGTGAATTCGTGCTTGTCGTCGGCAGCCCTGGCGTTGGCCCCGGCACGTTCGCCATGCTTGGCTATGAGGACACGATCCCGAAGACCGTCTTCCCGAAAGCCGAGATCACATTTGCCCCCAGCACTCCCGGCGCAACGCCGATCA
Source organism: Fimbriiglobus sp. (assembly GCA_043716965.1). Lineage (GTDB taxonomy): Bacteria > Planctomycetota > Planctomycetia > Gemmatales > Gemmataceae > Fimbriiglobus. The sequence continues at coordinate 2,993 of JAYSXU010000104.1, read as the reverse complement.
AAGAACATTTTGAACTGAAGGAGCGGTGTTGAAGCGTCAACCTGTACGGCTCAGTTCGAGCCTCAGACGCGGTTGGCAGTGGCGAAGCGAGTGTAAAAATCAGCTTCGATACCGTGAGTGGTTTGTCAGTCGCCTCGACCACACACAAACTTGTTGTTGATCCGAAAAAAGAGGGGCAAAAGGTCGAGGCGGTGTCCGAATACCTGACGGCAACTTTGCCGCATCCGGACCGCGAGGCCGCTATTTGGACGGTGCGATTCTCAGGCGACGGCAAACGACTTTTCACGGCGGGCTATCCTTCCGGCATCGTGCAATTTTGGGACATTGACGCCAAGAAAGAAATCCGCCGCATCGACACCTCGAAAGGTTACCGGGGTTCCGGAGATTATGCTCAACTGACTGACGACTGGAAAACGCTGTACGTCTCGGAAGAAACCCGCAAGGCCACGCCGATTCAAACTGACGGCAAGAAAGACTTTCAGTTCGACTATAGCGGTCAGGTTCTCGTCTGGGATGTTACCACCGGAAAGCCGAAAGACCCACTCCCGCCCGAACCGAAGCAGGGTGCGTGTGGTTCCAAGTTGCTACCAGGTAGCGCACAACTCGTGGTGATCGAATTCAAGTCCTACAAGGGTTCCGATGATGTCCGACGGATTCCATGCGAGTCGTGGCTGTGGGATTTGAAGACACTGAAAAAGCACAAGCTTGGTGACGGGTATCTCACGCCGTTGGTGCTGAAGGATGGGATATCGGGAATGGTGACTTACAACGACCCTGTCGATGCGAAATCGGCGCTGAAGCGAATTGACATGAAGACCGGCGAGGTGCTGGCCCAACGCGAATCACCGAACAAGGAACTCTCGTTCAACATTTACGAAATCACCGCAGATGGGAAACTGGCAGCCGTAGGACTTGCTGGCAAGAAAGGGATTGAATTCGACACACGGTTCATCGACACCACAACACTTCAAGATGTCGGGGGGATGGTTGGCAAAGCCGATCCGGATGGCTACGGATATGCGGCTGGGAAATTTAGCCGGGACGACAAGATCTACGTGACACACGATGGTGAAAAGGTGTTGACTTTTTGGGATGTCGCCCAGAAAAAAATTATCCGGACGATCGAGATGACACCCACCCACTATAAACTCGAATTTAGCCCCGACGGTCGCTGGTTGGCGGTTGCGTGGATGCCGAAGTTCGATACCAAATCAGTCAGCAACCGCGATCCGGACCCGATGGACCTGCCGCAACCGCGTGTCATACTCATCGACATGAAGAACCCGGACGCCAAACCGATCACCATGATTGCCCCGCACGGCTTCCTTGGTTCGTTGGCATTCAGCCCGGACAGCAACCGCATCGCCTTCGGCAGCGCTGGCGGCGTGCACCTGTTTGATTTGTCGAAACTGAAGTGAAACGTGGATTCGCTAGCCGAGCAAACAATCGATCGCATCACGTTCGTTGGCCGGGTCGAGGTGTAGCACCGCAAACGTGGACGGGGCTGTTATCAAACCGCGTCCATCGGTTAAACCAAGGCAAGTCACGTGCGGATTGATTGCCGTGTTCCAAACCATATTGAATGAATCGACCTGCGAGCGTAGGCAACCTCCGTGTCTCGGTGTCGCCCACGCTCGCGCGGAAAACGGCGAACTACGGCACTTGGGAGTCGGTGGCGATGTCGCCACGGTCCGGCGTGTTACACACGAAAAAGTTGAAGTCCGAGATGGACGAGTTGAGCGCGATCACGGCACCGTCGCCCATGCAAACCATGATGGTTTGACCGAAACCCTGGGACTTCAGCGGGTGAACGTTGTTCGCTTGCGGTCCGAACTCGGGCTTCTTGTGGCACGCACACTTCCACAATTCGGTCGGGTCGCCATCCCAGGCACTGCTGGCCCCGCCCAAGTTCACGAACGCAACGCGGCTCCAAAGTCCGCTTGCATAGTTGTGTTCGGGCGGTGTGATGCCGGTATCGCGGTAGTTGCCCGCTGGCGGGAGGGTGCCGTATCCCCAAAGGCTCGCACCCCAACGGGGCGTGCCGGCAGGTCGGTAGCTTTTTGCGTACTTCTCGGTGAAGAACGTCGTTTTCGACAGCCCGTCGCTGGCCTTGCTGAATGACACGGGTGTATCGCCGAAGAACTGCCAGTTCGCCCCGTAACTGCTGACACCCCACCGCGTATTCGTGGGGTCGAAGATCGTCGCTGCGTAAGGCGCGCAGGTCGCGCCACTGGCTACCCAACTACCCTGACCGAGTGCCGTCGAAACGCCGGAGTAATTCGCTTGGACATCGAAGGTGCCATCACCGATTGTGTTGTCCGACGGAGCGAGGAATGTTTTCATAACTTGAGATCGAGCCAGTTCTGGCCCCATGCGGTAGACGTTTTCTTGTTCGATGTAAGGCAGCATGTGGTGGAAAATGCTGGCTTGCACTCCGGATGCACCAAACCCGCCGAACATGGGCGGCAATTTCTGGTTGGCGTCGTGCAAGCCGTGCATGGCCAGCCCGAGTTGTTTCAAGTTATTCTGGCTCTGCGTCCGAGCCGCAGCCGCACGCACTTTTTGGACTGCCGGTAACAGCAGCCCAATAAGAATTGCGATGATGGCAATCACCACCAGGAGTTCAATCAACGTGAACCCGGTTCGCAATCGTCGATTTCCGACTTTCATCTCGTTCGTCTCCACATGAAGTACCAAAAACACACGCAAATTAGGGGCAGGCGACGACCGCCGCACACTCGACGACACGCGCCGGTGATTTACCCCACCCCATACTTCGCCCGCAACGCGCGGGCGGCGTGAACGATCGCCCCTAACTTGCGCTCGGCCACGTCGGCTGAGGCAAGGGGGTTGTCTGCAAAGGTGGCGAACCCGCAATCCGGGTTCAACAACACTCGCTCCGGGCCAAAAAGGCGAACCGCCTGATCGGCCTTGGCGATAATTTCTTCGACCGATTCGACGCGGTCGAGTTTCTGGTTGACGACTCCGAGGCC
>JAYSXU010000103.1:0-5965 GCA_043716965.1 Fimbriiglobus sp. | reverse complement strand
TGCATGGACCCAACCGCGAATCTTTCCTCCTTCGACCCCGCGACGGCGTATCACGAAGCGGGGCACGCGGTCATGGCGTTGGCGTTGGGGCGACCCGTGCATCGCGTCAGCGTGTTGCCGAACGCGGTGCGGTTGGGGCAGTGTGAGTTTCGCAAAGGCGTGCAGCGGCCCTCCGACGACTGGATCGAAACGGAGATTCTGATTTCACTCGCGGGCCTTGCTGCTGAAGCTCGCCACACGGGACGGTATGCCTACGGCGGGGCGGGGCGGGATTTGAAATACGTCCGCAAGTTGGCCTTAGTCCGGGCGAGCGAACGAAGCGTGGAACGGCTCGAACGGCGAATGCTAGCAAAAACTGAAAATATTTTGGCCGACGAGCAACACTGGCGGGCGGTGGAGCTAATCGCCGCAGAACTCCTGAAATGTGGGCAAATCAGCGGGCGGGCGGCGATCCATTTCTTCGCGCTTGCCACGCAAGAGAAGTAATTTTTTCGCCCGATCTTCAGCCAAGACCGTCCAACATTGCTATAGTAGTAGAGTGTTGGCTCCGCCTGAGGTGTCTGTGCGGCTGTGTCCGCGGGCCAGGTTTTTGCCAACCTGGTTATGCACCGTGCCGGGTTTTTCCCGGTCGAAAGGCTATTGAAGAATGAGCGACACTGTTGCCGTCGAACCCGCCAATGGGTTTGCGGCCTTGGGTTTATTGCCACGTTTGCTGGAATCACTCGTTAAGCTCGGCTACACCGAACCCACTCCGATCCAACGCGAAGCCATCCCCCCGCTGCTCGAAGGCAAAGACCTGATCGGTCTCGCTGCGACTGGTACCGGGAAGACGGCGGCGTTTGCCTTACCGTTGATTCAACGAATCTCGTCCCAGCCGAAGAATCGCAAGCAACCCAACACGTTGATCCTCGTTCCGACTCGGGAACTGGCGAATCAGGTGGCGGCGGCCCTGGATAAATATGGCCGTCCGCTCGGGGTTAGCTCGGTGGCGATCTACGGCGGTGCGGGGTTCAGCGACCAAGTTCGCACGCTTCGTCAGGGCGTCGATGTCGTGGTTGCCACGCCGGGCCGTGCCCTCGACCACATCCGTCGCGGCACGCTGAAACTGGACACCGTTTCGACGGTCATCCTGGATGAAGCCGACGAAATGTTGGACATGGGCTTCGCCGACGACCTTGACGCCATCCTCGGAGCGACCCCGAGTGACCGGCAGACCGCACTGTTCTCCGCGACGATGCCACCGCGCATTGCGTCGATTGCGAACAAGCACTTGAAGAACCCGATCCGCCTTGAAATGGCTCGCCCGGTCTTGGCCGCTGGCGAAGCCCCGAAGGTCCGGCAGACGGTGTACTTCGTCAACCGCGACCACAAGTCCGCCGCCGTCGCCCGGCTACTGGATTACGAACTGCCGGCCTCCGTGATTGTGTTTTGTCGCACCCGGTCCGAAGCGGACATCCTCGCGGACGACCTGAACGGTCGGGGCTATCGTCCGGAATCGTTGCACGGCGGTCTGTCACAGGATCAACGCGAGCGGGTGATGAAGAAGTTCCGCAGTGGTGCGACGAACTTGCTGATCGCCACGGACGTGGCGGCGCGAGGACTGGATATTGGCCACTTGTCGCACGTGATTAACTTTCACGTGCCGCAGACGGGTGAGACCTACGTTCACCGGATCGGTCGGGTTGGCCGGGCCGGGCGCGAAGGTGTCGCCATCACCATCGCCGAAACCCGCGAACAGCACATGTTGCGGAACATCGAGCGCAGCACGAAAAACAAGATCACCACCGAACGCATTCCGAACCCGGCCGAACTGCAAGTGAAGCGGATCGAACGGACCCGCGAAGCGATTCGGGCAGCGGCCAAATTGGGCGGCCTCGACGAATTCAAGGCGGCCCTTGAACCGCTGATCGGCGAATTCAACCTTGTCGATCTCGCGCTCGCTGCCACGAAACTTGCCAACCAAGCCGGTCGCCCCGACGACGGGGACGAAGAAAATATCCCGGTCCCGCAAATGCGGGATAACAACGCCCGCAGCGGCCCGCCGATGCGGGACAACAACGGCCCACGCGACGCCGGTCGCCCACCATCCCGTTCGGGTGGCCCTGGCCCACGCGGTGCCGCCCGTGGCATGGCCCGGCTGTTCATCAGCGCTGGCCGTGATGTCGGTGTGAACCGCCGCGATCTGGTGATGGCAATCGAAAGCGAAGTGGGTCTCGGTTCCCGCGACATCGGCCCGATCGAAGTCGCCGAACGGTTCTCCCTCGTGGACGTGCCGGACGAAGTCGCCGATCAGGCCATCGAAGCCCTGCAAGGCATCCGCCTCAAGGGCCGCAAAGTGATGGTCCGCCGCGACCGCGCGATGGGGTCTGTGTAGGTTCAGAGGTCGTGTGCAGTAAACAAGTAGCCGTAAAGCCCACGGATAATGATCCGTGGGCTTTTTTCGTGTTGTTGCGGGCTTTTTTCGTGGAGTCCATTATCCAAATCAGCTATAATTCCCACAACTGCTGACAGCCCTCTTCCGCGATGTTGGATACTAAGGAACCAAACTCATGCCGCTCTCGCTGACATTTGGGGTACGTGCCACCGCAACGATAGTGACTGGATTTTTACTGGCCGCGTCGGTTCCGGCGGCGGACAAGTTGCAGTACAACCGCGACGTGAGGCCCATCCTCGCCGAGAATTGCTTCGCGTGTCACGGCGCCGACAGCGCGGCGCGGAAGGCGAAGTTGCGGTTGGACGACCGGGAAGTGGCCGTCGAAAAAGGTGCCATCGTTGCTGGCAACATCGATGAAAGCGAGTTGGTCAACCGGCTCTTTCTGAAAGACGATGACGAACTCCGGATGCCACCGCCTGGTTCGCACAAGAAGTTGACCCCCGCCCAAAAAGAGACCCTGAAACGCTGGGTTGCCGAAGGCGCAGTTTATGAAGCCCATTGGTCGTTCATTACCCCGAAGAAGCCTGCACCGCCGAGTGTCAAGGACATGGCTTGGGTCAAGTCCCCGATCGACGCCTTCGTGCTTGCTGAGCTTGAAAAGAAGGGGTTGAAGCCCGCACCGGAAGCGGACCGGCGAACGCTGGCCCGACGCGCTGCCCTCGACGTGACCGGCTTGCCGCCCAAGGTCGAAGATGTCGAAGCGTTCGTGGCGGACAAGTCTCCGAACGCTTACGAAAAGTATCTCGACAAGATGTTGGCGTCGCCACACTACGGCGAACACCGTGGCCGCTACTGGCTGGACGCGGCCCGCTACGGCGACTCGCACGGCATTCACTTCGACAACTTCCGCGAGATGTGGTCGTACCGCGAATGGGTGATCCGGGCGCTGAACGAGAACAAGCCGTTCGACCAGTTCACGATCGAACAACTTGCCGGTGACCTGCTGCCGAACCCGACGATGGATCAACTCGTGGCAACGGGGTTCAACCGCTGCAACATCACCACGAACGAAGGCGGCGCGATCAACGAAGAGTACCTCGTGCTGTACACCCGCGACCGGACCGACGTGACCAGCACCGTGTGGATGGGACTGACCGCCGGGTGTGCGGTGTGCCACGACCACAAGTACGACCCGATTTCGCAGCGCGAGTTCTACAGTCTGGCGGCGTTCTTCAACAACACGACTCAGATTGCGATGGACGGCAACATCCAAAACACCCCGCCGATCATCACGGTGCCGAAACTCGGCGACCGCAGCAAGTGGGAAGCACTCGTCAAAAAGGTTGCCGCAGCACAAGCAGAACTAGACGCCCGAAAGAAGACCGCCCGCGCCGGCTTTGAGACGTGGATCAAGGAAACCAAGCCGGAATCGCTCGCCAAGTCGATCCCCAAACGCGGGCTGACGTTGCACGCGGAGTTCAATGAAGGCAAGGGGGACACCTTCAATTATGCGGAAGAGAATGAACCGCGTGAGGCGAAATTGCCGGCCGGGGTCGAGTGGAAAGCCGGGCCGAACGGCGGCAAAGCCGCCACGTTCAAACCCGTCGCGGACGGCCCGACGATTTCCTTCCCGGACGCGGGGGACTTTGACGCCGACCAAGCTTTTTCTTTCGGCACTTATGTTCAAATTCCCCAGCGTGGGCAGAACGGCGGCGTGATTGCCCGGATGGACACCGCCCAGGATCATCGCGGTTGGGATCTCTATTTGGAGAACGATCGGTTCGCGGTCCACGTCGTTCACAACTGGCCAAGCGATGCCTTCAAAGTGACGACCAAAGCGGGCATCGACCCAAACAAGTGGCACCACGTTTTCGTCACATACGACGGCTCACGCCAAGCTGACGGGGTCCGCATTTATCTGGACGGCGAACCGCAACCGCTCGACGTGGCCACGAACGCGACCGCCGACCCGGCGAAGCTGAAAACGCCGTTCGGCTCCATCAAGACCAACGCCCCGCTGACGATCGGTCGGCGCACGCCGGGGCAACCAGTCAAGCTCATCAGCATTGAAGATTTGCGGGTTTACGATCGCGCCCTGACAGGTACTGAAGTCAGTCAACTCGCCAACACCGCCAAGGCGATCGCCGTGTTGAATAAGCCCGCCGACAAGCGGGTTGCGAAAGAGACCGATGAACTGTTTTCGTGGTGGCTGACGACGACCGACGCGGACTACCAGAAGATGAACACGGCGTTGCAGGTGTTGAAGCAAGACGAGACGGAGATTAAAACTCGTGGGACGATCGCCCACATCATGGTTGAAAAAACCACGCCGCCCGAGGCGTACATTTTGAACCGGGGCGAGTACGACCAACGCCGCGAGAAAGTCACGCCGGTCACGCCGAAGGCACTGCCGACGATGTCGGACGACCTGCCGAAGAACCGCCTCGGGTTCGCCAAATGGCTGCTCCGTCCCGAGCACCCGCTGACGGCCCGCGTGACCGTGAACCGCTACTGGCAAGAGATTTTCGGCCAAGGGCTGGTCCGCACCGCCGGCGACTTCGGAATCAGTGGCGAACAACCGAGTCATCCCGAATTGCTCGACTGGCTCGCCGTCACGTACCGTGAAGAGGGCTGGGACACGAAGCGATTCTTCAAGCAACTGTTACTGACGAACACCTACCGCCAAGCCAGCACGGTGACGCAAGAGAAGATCGAAAAAGACCCACAAAACAAGTTCTACAGCCGTGGCGCCCGGTTCCGGATGGACGCCGAAATTATCCGCGACTATGCCCTGGCCGCGTCCGGCATTCTTGTGCCGAAAATTGGCGGACCGAGTGTGAAGCCCTACCAGCCGATCGGCGTCTGGGAAGCGGTCGCCATGCCCGGCAGCAACACCCGCGACTACCGCCCGGAGACGGGGGAGAACCTCTACCGCCGCAGCATGTACACGTTCTGGAAGCGGGCCGCGCCGCCCGCGTCGATGGAAATTTTCAACGCCCCGAACCGCGAAACCTGCACCGTCCGCCGCGACCGGACGAACACGCCATTACAAGCACTCGTGACGTTAAACGACGTGCAGTTCGTCGAAGCCGCGCGGTACTTGGCTCAAACAACAATCTTGACCCACACGACCGCCCAAGAACGTATGGACTTCCTGGCCAAGCGATTGCTCGCCCGCCCGTTCCGAGCCGAAGAAACCGCCGTGGTGCTCAAAAGCCAAGCCGCATTATTGAAGCACTACCAAGCCAAGCCGGACGACGCCAAGAAGCTGATCGCCGTCGGCGAATCGAAACCCGATCCCCGCCTAGACCCCGCCGAACTGGCCGCGTGGACAATGCTGATTAACGAGTTGTTGAATCTGGACGAAGTGCTGTGTAAGTGAGAATAACGGTGTAGTAATGGAAGAAGCCCGCAGGTCGTTTGGCCTGCGGGCTTCTTCGTCGATAATCGTTCTTGATGAGGCATTGCGACACGGGCATCGAAACGCGACGATCCGAGCCACGACCGTGAGGGAGTGGCCCAACCTCCCACCCTGAATTCGTCCCCTGTTACTCTATGCGCTGTGTTCTGTGTGGCTGATTGGGCCACTCC
>JAYSXU010000102.1:0-5969 GCA_043716965.1 Fimbriiglobus sp. | reverse complement strand
CTGTTGTAACACTTCTAACTCAGCCATTCCTTCAAGCCGGCTTCGAGTTGTTTCACGAACTGGCTTCGTGGCATCACCCGGTCGCACCCGGCCTGTCTTGCGGCGGCTAACAGGTCCACGTCAACGTGGGAACCGAACGCGATCACGCGCGGCATCGTCGGGCACTTTTCGCGGAGACTCGACATGAGCGTTGGCAAATCCAACGTCGTGTTGTGGAGGTCGAGAATCACACACGATGGCGGGTCGGTTTCCGCGAGTGCGATCAATCGTTCGACGTTGCGGATTGCGGTGACGATCACGCCCACGGCACGGGCAGTCACGGTCACTTTACTAGTGAACATCAGATCGTCACAGAGCATCAACCCGTGTGGCTCGGCGGTCATTTCTTCGCCCCTTTGAGGCTGTCCTGAAGCAATTTTAATGCGTCGAGCAGGCCGTCATCGAACTTCTTGTCCTTGCCCGCTTTGATGAGAACGTCACTGACTTTCTGGGCAGTTTTGTCCGGATAAAGTTTACGGACCCGCTCCGGGATTTGCACCGAAATCATCCTCGGTTCAAGGCAGATCAGGATCATCATGCCGTCCGATTTTTCTGCTTTCAGTCGGCTCTCGATCCACTCGCGGAACATCAACTGGCGGTCTTCTGGTGTTGCTTTCTTCGCTTTCTCGACCCAGTCGGCTGGTGCCGATTTGAACGTCTCCACAATCACTTCCACATCTTTCTTGAAGAGTTCCGCTTGAATTGTCTCGGCGGACTTGATCGTCTCGGCTGTGAAGAGTTTCGCGTCGTCCGTGATCGGGACCAGCGTGGTTCGTTTGGGCGTGGGCTTGGTCGCAATCGTGCTGCCCTTGATGGCTTTCACGTCGCGTGACGCAAGCAGTTGTTTCACTTCGGACAGATCCACGAAGAAGCTCACCAACTGCGCGTTCACCGCACCACCTTGCGTGACACCGACGAGTTCGCCTTTGTCGTTTAACAACGGCCCGCCACTGTCGCCGGGGTTGGTGGGCGAATCGGTCTCGATGACTTTCGCTTCAAAGCTCACCGTGTGATTCTTATCCAGAGCCGCCTTCCACTTCTTGCGATACACCTGCCGCACGGTGCCTTTCACATAGCCCCACAGCGCACCGGATTTCCCCGCGTTCCCTATCGAATGAACCATCTCACCGGGGTCCGGACTCGTCGTCGCCAGTGACAGTGCCTTGGCACCCTCCGGCAAATTCTCCAGTTGAATAATGGCCAAGTCCGCACTGCGATCCAGCGCGACCACCTTCCCCGGCACGCCGAGACGCTTGACACGATCGGCGTAGTATTGCTTCTCCGGAATCGGTTGCCCTTCCCGGAACGCCGGGAAAAAGATCGTCACCTTGGCGTTCTCTTCCACGACGTGAAAATTCGTCAGCACCAGCCGCCGTTCGGCGTCAATCAGGGAACCACTGCCGGTCGCCAACCCATTCGGGCGGGTGGAATGAATCCACACCACGGAGTGAATCGACTGCTTGTAAACCTTCGCCCCGCCCGTTGCTTCTTGGGCCAGCACGAACGAGGGGACAGGTAGCAAGGCCAAAATCGTGAACACGAATACAAGGTAGGTCGAGCGCATTCGCGTCACTCCGGGTTGGGGTTGGGTCAACTGTGTCATTGTACCCAGTTGACCGCGTCGCGCGTTTACCACTTGCCGGCACGTCCCAATATGGCGAAAACTCACACCGTTGAACCGCACCCTCCCGGAGTCCGATCATGGCTGAACCATTGCAGTGTGTCCCCGAGAACGCCCTGATTGCAGGTTGGGATTTTAGCACCGGCTCCGTGAAGTGTTTGGCGTTCGACTTGTCCGGGAATGTCGTGGCGGAAGTCCGTTTCCCCACGGATTTATGGACCGAAGGCGGTGTTTCCGAACTGAACTTGATGCAACTCGAAGGGCAAGCGCGTGCGACGACCCGAGGCATGGCGGCGAAACTACGTGAACTCGGCTGCGAACAAGATTGGGTCGCGGGCGGCATCTCCGCAACCCACCACACAGCAGGGCGAATCGACGCACAAGGCAACCAAATTCGACGGGCAATTTGCTGGAACGATCAAACCTTGGCCCAGTACCACGCCGAAGGCGAAGCCCGATTGGGCGGTCCGCAAAAAGTCCATGACCTCATAGGTGGCCCGTGGGCCGTGCGGTATTCCTTGAGCCATCTGGTGAAGGACGAACATAAACTCTCCTCCGAAGAGTGGCAGCGGACCCGATGGATGCAACCGCATGGACCCTTGGCGGCGGGCTATCTCACGGGACGGTTCGATTGCATCAGCGTTTCGTCAGCGGCATCAACGGGGATGCTCGATCTCCGCACGATGAAATGGCGGGACGAAATACTAGGGGCAATCAGTAATCCCACCTATCGAAAGTTAGCCCGTAACAACTTGGCAGAACTGATTGAGATGAACACGCCGATCGGTCGGCTTAGTGAATCGGTCGCATTCGATGCGGGTTTGCCGAACGGGGTTCGTCCGCTGGTGTTCCCGACGCTCGACGACCAAGCGGCAGGGCTGGTCGGCGGCGGGGCGGTGGATGCGGGGCAAGTGGCGATCATCCTGGGTAACTCCGCCGTGGTGAATTCGTCCTCGTCGCAGTTGCCGCAATCGGGTTCCCTGGACGCGATGCGGTTGAACTGGGGACCGTACCTGTGGATGCGGTGTTACAGCAACGGGGCGCAGTTCTTGGATAAAGTCGTCGGCGCAAACCCGGATTGGCCGACGCTGGAGAACGCGGCCCGTGCCGTGCCAGCCGGTTCAAACGGAACCGCCGTGTTGCCGTTCATCCTGTCCGAACCTTCGATCGGAATTACGGCGCCACGATTTGAATGGATCCACGGTGAACCGAGTGATGGCGGCGTTCGACTTCGCGCTTCGTTTGAAGCGCTGGCGTACCTCATCGCGTTGGCCGTGCAGGAACACGAGGAGGCGGGGCAGAAGATTACCCGTATCACGGTTTCGGGCGGGATCGCCCGGAGCGACTTGATGTTGGAAATTCTCGCCAGCGTGCTGAACCGCCCACTCGAACGGCTCGTGTCCTTTGAAGGGACGGCTCTCGGCGCGGCGGTCGTGGCGTTGGCGGGGTTAGAACCCCACCTGCGGCGCGAACAAAACAAGCCGGGCGAGTTCACCGTCGCGGACGCGGTCCGAACCCTGGTGAAGTTCCGTGACCCGGTGAAGCCCCGCGTCGAGTGGGTCAGCGTGTACCAAGACGGGCTGAAGAAATTTGCCGCACTTGTGAAAGCGTAATCAGTTCGTCAACTTGACTTTGCCATCCGCCTTCTTCGATTTCGTGCTGAGGGATACGACTAACGAATAGTCCTGTTTCGCAGGCACCTTCACAGTGATAGTGTCGCTGGTCGTACCAAGTTTGGAAGCCAGGGCCTTCTTCCTCAAGTCGGCATCATCGAGTCCCGCCGGGTCAGGTGCGTCTTTTTTCAGGAACACGAACACATCAACGGCTTCACTTGATGTCACGTTGACTTTGATGGATTGTTCGGAGGACTGCGCGTCGAACAGGTAGATTTTATCCCGCGCACTTGGTGTCAAGCTGAACGACTTCTCTTCGTTCAACTTGGCTGCGCAGCCAAGAGATACGGACAAAGCAAATGACAACATCAGACACACAAATCGGGGCATTGGAAATTCCTGGAGTTACGGGTTCTTCCCGTCTTTGACGACTACCGACTCGCGTGCCAGTTTAACCGCTTCCGCTGGAATGAAGCCACAGAATCCCGCACTGTTCGGCTTCAGCACAACCGCAAATCCTAGGTAAGAAACGACCGGATCCTTCGGCAACTTGAAGTCCGGCACTTCGGCCCCAGGAAACGCTGGTAACGTCAAAATCGTGGACTTCGCATAGTTTCCTAGTGCGAGAATTGTCGGCCCGGCTTCGGCGAACAACAACTGTGTGACGTTCGCCGGCAAGGCTTGGCGGGTCGCCAGGAACGCCGGTTGCGTCCCCACCGCCGCTTTGTCAGCAAGTGCCGTATCCAGTAACTTCTTGGCAGCATCCCAATCTTTGGCCACGATCTGCACGAAGCGTTTGCCGTCGTGCCCGAACCAGTAAACCGTCTTTTCGTTGACGAGCCGTTTCATGGATTCGAGCGTCGCTTGCTTCAGGTTGTCGTCCTTGATGCTACCAACACTCGCGTCAAAATCGAGTGTAACATTAACTTGGTGAAGTGTGAAACCTTGGTGTTCTTGCACGTTCTCTTTGAGAACTAATTTATCTTTAATGATGATATTTTGATACCACCCGCCTTCACGCAGATTCTTGATGATCTTGATGTGCGTCTCCGTCAGCGCCGCGACTTCAGTGGCCGTGATAAGTTGCAACGAACTGTCCGGACCGTTCCCAACACTCACGGATCCTTGAGCCGCCGCCTTCGCAAACAGTTGGTCGTACTTGGCAATGGCGGCAATCGCACGGTCCTCATCAACAGGCGCCGCGAACTCCTGCGTCAATCGCCGAAACGCACCGCCCACGTTCGGGCTGTACCGCGATGCGGAGTAAACGAGATTGCCCTTCGGCAACGCGGCAATCTCGTCGAGCTTCGTCGGCTTTTCGGCAATGAGTTGCTTAGCGGTCTCAGTCCCCGCAACGAAAACCGTCTCCCCGTAAACCGTGATCCCCTCCAGTCGCACGCTCGCGCCCAGCACCAAACCCTGGCCGTCGCCGATCGCCTGCGTCACGCCTTCGAGGACCGTTTTGACGACTTGCATTTGTCGCTTGTCGAGTCCGGGGATGAACCCGAGGCTGCCGTTTTGCAGCAGTGCGTTCAGGTACTTAACGTAGCCTTGCAACTGCTCGCCGTAGTCCGCGTTGATGGCCTTGAGGTTAACGTACACCGCAGCATCGGAGTTAAAAAACGGTTGGACCAACGTATCGACCAGCACCTTTCGACCGAGAGTCTCGTAGGGCTTGGCGAGTTGATTGGCGGTTTCTTCGTCCATCGTGATCGCAACATAACCGCGTTTCGTCATGTCCACAAGAAAAGCGTTATCGATGCTGTCGTAGCCTTGCTTACCCTTCACATAGGTCTTCCGCTCATCGGCGGTCGTTACCTTGTCACGGAACGATTTGTAATCTGTGGCAGGTAGAAACAGAACAACAGGGGGGCGGCCTCGAAGCAGTCCGTCAAAGCTCATCACGCTGAGATAGATTCGCTCGTTTGCCGTGAGTACGGAAAGGTCGCGGTCGGCGAACCGCTCTTTCAACTCCGCGTCGATCCACTTCGGGAACAGCTTCGCCAAGTCCGGCGCCGCAACGTCCAAAAACTTCGTGACCCGCTCCTTCAGCACCGGCACGCCACACACCTGTACGACAACCAGCGAACTCGCCGGCACCGGCGTGTCGGCGGCGGCGAGATTGATCGGCACTAGCAACACGAGAAACCAAACCACACCGATCATCCTTGAACATCGCGACATGCTAAATCTCCGTGTCTCACGTTGACTGTAAGTCCGTTAAATTGCCGTCCAGAATGCGGATTTGGTTCTCAAGCTCCGTCACCTTGAGCCGCGTTTCTTCGACGACTTCGGGCGGCGCGTTTTTCACGTAGCTTTCGTTCGCCAGCTTGCCGGTCATGCCAGAAAGTTGCTTCTGAATCTCGGCAATTTGTTTTTCGGTGCGTTTCGTTTCTGTCACGGGGTCGATCAAGCCAGCTAGCGCGATGTATGCTTCAAACTCCGTCCGCACGATGCTGCCCGCTTGCTTCGGCTTGGTCACGTGGGGACCGCACTCGAACGCTTTCACGCCGCCCAGTGAGGACACAAATGCCGCCAGTGGTTTCAACTCGGCGGCCACGGCGTCCGAACATTTCACGGACAGTTCGAGTTCGGCCTTGTCCACCTGATAGCGGTTGCGGATTTCGCGGATGCCGCGAACCAAGTCTTGCATCCGGGCGATGCCCGCCTCGGTCGCCGTGTCTGACAGCCCCGCC
>JAYSXU010000101.1:0-5969 GCA_043716965.1 Fimbriiglobus sp. | reverse complement strand
CGAGTGTCGGGCCTCGCAAGCCTCGACCACGACCTACAAATCATCAAAATCGAGCGATACCGTGACACCACTCACCGTAGATAAACGTGAAATTCGCATCCAACGGATGTTCGGCCAGATCGCGCCGTGGTACGACTTCCTGAACCATTTGTTGAGCCTGAACATCGACCGCTATTGGCGGCGTAAGACTACGAAGTTAGTCCCCGCGAATGGCCCCGAAGCGGGGCCGATTCTGGACCTCTGCACGGGCACCGGGGACTTGGCCCTTGCCTACGACCGGGCGACGAACCAGACAGTGCCGATTATCGGTGCGGACTTTTGCCACGAGATGTTGGTGCGGGCCGTGCGTAAAGCCGAAGTGCGTAAGATTAGCAATCGAGTTCAATTCGTCGAAGCGGACGCCCAGGCGTTGCCGTTTGCGAACGATCACTTTCAACTCGTGACGGTCGCGTTCGGACTGCGGAACATTACGGACACCGATAAAGGACTTGCCGAGATGGTCCGGGTTGCGCGGCCGGGTGGTCGCGTCGCGGTACTGGAGTTTTCCAAACCGCGCGGGCGAATCATCGGGCCGCTGTACCGCTGGTACTTCCAGACGCTGTTGCCACGCATCGGGCAGCTATTTTCGCGTAGCGCGGAGAGTGCATACAACTACTTGCCCGCTAGCGTGATGTCGTTCCCGGATTACGAACAACTGACCGCGAAGATGGCGAATCACGGGTTAGCGGAGTTGCGGTACTACCCGTTTACCTTCGGAATCGCCACGTTATACGTTGGTGTGAAGTCGAATCCGGTGCCGTAGCCGGGTCGCTGCCACGAACCCTCCGCCGAGTCGTTTTTCATGCCTGCGTTCCGTCATCTGTTGATTCGTGCCGCGCGTGGTGAAGCCGTGGAACGCGCTCCGGTCTGGGCGATGCGTCAGGCTGGCCGTTGGGATCCGGAATTCACCAAAATCCGTAGCGGGCTGTCCTTCTACGAGTTCTCCGCGGACGTCGAAAAAGCCGCGCAGGCGTCGTTGTGCCCGAGACGCTTCGGTGTGGATGGCATCATCCTCTTCTACGACATCACGACCCTACCACTAGCAATGGGCTTGCCGTTCGAGTTGATCAAAGACATTGGCCCCACCCCCGACCGACCGATTCGGACAATGGACGATCTGGCGCGGCTGAATCCCGAACCGTCGCCGGAATCGTATGACCACATCCGCCAACTTCTCAAGCGCGTCAAAGCGGAACTGAACGACGAATTGCCGGTGATTGTCTTCGCCGGGGCGCCGTTCACTGTGGCGACATATTGCATCGGCACCGGCAAGGACATGACCGCGACACGCCGGTTCGCCGCCGAGAACCCCGCAGTGTGGAACGGTCTTCTGGCCAAACTGAGTCATGCGACGGGTCTGTTCTTGAACACGCTACTCGCTGATGGTGCGGACATCTATCAACTCTTCGACTCGTGGGCAGGAATGCTTACCCGCGAGGAGTACAACCAGTGGGCACACCCTCACCATTGCTCAGTATTTCAAGCTTCAACAGCCGTGCCACGGATCCTGTTCGTGAAGGAATGCCCCTACCTCGACCTCATGGTGAACACTGGCGCTGAGGTCGTCAGCTTGGGGCTAACGCACGACCTTGCTGACGCGAAGGCGAAATATCCGCACAAGGTGTTTCAAGGCAACGTGAGCGAAGACATCTTGCGGACCGGAACGCCGGAGCAAGTGACTGCGGCAACCCGCGCAGTCGTGCAAGCGGGCGGCGGGCATCGGCATATCGTCAACTTGAATCATGGTGTCGGGAAAGAAACGCCGGTGGCCAATTTTGAAGCCTACATCCGGACCGCGAAAGAGATTTAAGTCGCCTCGTCTCGAATTGCCTACACTCTGAACTCAGTTGTGGGTAAAACGGTGGTGGTGCGTCACCGTGTTCGGGTACGCAATGCCCGGCATCCCTTCGGGTGTGGATCATGCAACGCGGCTTCTTGGTTGTTGTTTGCCTGCTAACGGCTTCCGGACTTGGGCTAGCGGATGACGACCGCCCCATCCGTGAGAAAGTTCGTGATGTCGAACGCCACATGCGGCAAATCATTGACACGGCGGAGCCGTCGGTTGTCGCCGTCGTCGTCTCGACCAATCCCCGCTACCCCGCATTACACGCTTCCGAACGCACGATCCCTGGCCGGTTGGGTGATTACCCCGCTGTGCCGGAAGGTTTTGGTCGGCAGTTCCGTGGGATGCCAATCGTCGATCCGAAGTTGGACCTCAGTAACTGGCAAAACGTCGCCGACAACCAATTCGGTTCCGGCGTCGTGTTGGACGCGGATGGTTTGATTCTGACAAACTACCACCTCGTCGAAGGCGCCAAAAAAATCTACGTCAAGACGGCTGCCGGCAAGGGGTCGTATGCCGACATTCATGCGGCGGATTCGCGCAGTGATCTTGCGGTGTTGAAACTCCTGACGCCACCCGCTGGGATGCGTGCCATCAAGATCGCCGAGGGACGGATCAGCGACGGTCCGAACGGCGAGAAGGTCAACATCACCCGTGGTATGTGGGTCGTTTCACTGGGTCACCCCCATGCGACGGGGTTCACCGACGGCGTACCCAGTGCGTCCTGGGGCATCCTGAGTAACGTTCGCCGACGGGCTGCAACGAGTGTCCGGGAGGATCAACGCTACAAGCCGTTTCATCAGTACAACTGCCTACTGCAAACCGACGCGCGAATTACACTCGGATGTAGCGGTGCTGCTTTACTGAATCTGGACGGTGACTTGATCGGCTTATCCACGCCAATTGCCGCGCTGACAGGAGCGGAAACGGGCGGCGGCTTTGCGATTCCGATGGACCCGAACTACCGCAAAATCATCGCCGTGCTGAAGCAAGGCAAAGAAGTCGAGTACGGCTTCCTGGGGGTCACGTTCGACGGCGGACGCGGAATGCGTGGGTTTCAACAGCCTCGTATGGTCGAAGACGGATTGGCGGTGTTGGCTGTCACGCCGGGTACACCTGCGGATAAAGCGAAAATTATTGGGTACGAACGAAACATCGCCGGTGACGTCATCATGGCCGTGGACGGCAACCGCATCCGGGAGCAAGACGACTTGTTCTTGTACGTCGGGGCCGCACTGGCGGGAAATGTGGTCAAAATGACCGTGGTGCGGGGTGGGCAACGTCGTATGGTGGACGTACTGCTCGCCAAATTCCCACACGACATGCCGTGGATTGCGTCCGTTCGACCACCCGCACTGCACGGACTGCGGGTCGATTACAACAGTGTTTTCCTGCTCAAAGCGGAGAATCGTGAACTGCCGCCGAGCGTCCTGGTTCGGGAACTCGAACCTGGAAGCCGCGCGGAGATGAAGTTCAAGGAACTGGGTGAAGCCCCCAAAGGCGGCTGGCTCATCACCCACGTCGGGATGCAAGTGGTAACAACACCTAACGAATTCGTCGCGGCCTTCACGGGCAAAACCAGTGTTGTGTTGAAAGTCACCGACCCCAACGATCCCCGAGTTGTCCGGGAAGTCATCTTACCCTGACCCCTTCGAGCCACTATGAAATACGCGATTTGCAACGAGACGTTTGAAGGTTGGGACCATAGCCGCATCTGCGACCGTATCGCGGAACTCGGGTACACCGGGCTGGAAGTGGCGCCGTTCACACTCGCCCCACGCATCACAGATGTCTCGGCGACCAAACGAACCGAATTGCGTAATCAGACGGAAAAAGCGGGCGTGCAAATCATCGGCTTGCACTGGTTGCTTGCCAAGACCGAAGGCTTCTACCTCACCTCACCGGATGCCGCCATCCGCAAGCGGACCGGGGATTACCTCGCGGACCTTGCCCGCGCCGCTGCCGACTTGGGGGGAAATATCCTCGTGTTGGGTTCCCCGTTGCAACGCAACATCCCGGATGGTTATACCCATCAACATGCCGATGAATTCGCCCTCGACACACTACGGCACTGCTTGGCAGTATTGGAACAAACCCAGGTCTTCCTGTGCCTGGAACCGCTCACGACCCACGAAACAAACTTCCTCAACACCGCTGCCGAAGGCGTCGGAATGATCCGTCGTTTGGCGCATCCGTATGTCAAGTTGCACCTAGACGTGAAAGCAATGGCCGCCGAGCCAGCCCCCACGCCGGACGTAATCCGGGCCAACGCCGATCACCTGTTCCACTTCCACGCCAACGACGTGAACAAACGCGGGCCGGGCTTCGGCGACACGGACTTCAAACCGATCCTGCAAGCGTTGAAAGACGTGAAGTACTCGGGTTGGGTGTCCGTCGAAGTCTTCGATTACAACCCGGACCCGGACACCATCGCGCGCGAAAGCATCCGATACCTGCGCGAATGCGCGTAACCAGCAGTCACCACCACGAATCACACGAATCAGACGAATAAAGCTTTTGGAAAAACACTGAGAGCTTGTGACTCTTGGTGAGACACCACTGCGACATGAAGTTCTCGGTTTGATTCGTCTGATTCGTGTGATTCGTGGTGAAACCCTTATTGGAACCTGTCGAATGAAACTCTCCCTCGCTCTGATCGTTCTCGTCATTACCGGCATTCACTCCCTGGCTGCGGAGCCTTTGCTCAGTGTGGGGTTCAGTGAAGTGGACATATCACCCGTCCTCGGCAAAAAACCCGTGCTCATGGCTGGTTTCGGACACAACCGGATTGCCACGAAGGTTCACGACCCGCTCATGGCTCGGGCGGTTGTTCTGTCGGACGGGACGAACAAGATTGCCCTGGTTGCGGTGGACTTGGTCGGGTTCTTCTTGCCCAACGTCGAGACCGTCCGCACCAAGTTGAGCGGCTTCCAGTACGTGATGATTTCCGCAACGCACAACCACGAAGGCCCGGACACCCTCGGGCTGTGGGGCGCAAGCCCGTTTCAGAATGGCATTGATCCAGAGTATTTGAAGTTGGTCGAAGAAAAGTGTGCCAAAGCGGTGACGCAAGCAGACGCAGCCCGCAAACCCGCCACGGCAAAAATTGGCACCGCGAAAGGTCCGGAACTACTCCACGACGGACGGCAACCGATCGTCAAGCATGATGACATCGTCACGATTCAGTTCGAGAATGCCGCGACGAAAATGCCGCTCGGCATCCTGGTGCAATGGAACTGCCACCCAGAAACGATGGGCGACAAGAATACCGAGATCACCACGGATTATGTCTACGCCACCGTGAAACACCTTCAGGACGCACACAAGTGCCCGGTGGCCTACTTCACGGGGACCGTCGGCGGGTTGATGACATCACTGCACGTGGAGGTCAAAGATGCGACCGGAAAGTTGCTCCAAGACGGCACTTGGGAAAAGACCGAACTGTACGGCAAACTAGTCGGGCAATTAGCGGACAAGGCGATCAAGCAATCTGAACCCGTGACCCTGACACCGTTCGTGGTTCGCACGAAAGCTGCGTTGATCCCGGTGGATAACAACGTGTATCGCCTCGGCAAACAACTCGGCGTACTGAACCGCGTGATGTTCGCTTATGACGGCAACCCGACGCCCGAAAAATACATCGAAAGCCAGGACGTGACCAAGCCAGTCGGAATTCGCACTGAGATCGGCTATCTCAAACTCGGTGATCTTGAAGTCGCCGCAATACCAGGTGAAATTTATCCAGAACTGGTACTCGGCAAAGTGCAAGACCCCGTCGATCCCGGTGCGGACTTCCCGGATGCTCCAGTCGAACCGTCGATCTACGGCAACTTCAAATCGAAACACCGCATGATCTTCGGGCTGGCGAACGACGAACTGGGCTACTTCATCCCGAAGCGGCAGTGGGACGAAAAGGCCCCGTACTGTTACGGCCTGAAGAAGACGCAGTACGGCGAGATCAACAGCATGGGGCCAGAGACTGCACCGATTATTTGTGGTGTGTTCCGCGATCTGGTCAAGTCGGCACCTGCACCAAAGTAAAACTGATGTTCACCACAGAGGCACAGAGACACCGAGAAATCCAAAA
>JAYSXU010000011.1:0-2250 GCA_043716965.1 Fimbriiglobus sp. | reverse complement strand
GGACGATTCCCAACGCGGACTACTTCGCGCGGGTCGTCTCCGAGGTAATCCGGTTGTTGTCGAACCACACGGATCGCGGCATTGCCTACCGGGTCGATCTGCGGTTGCGTCCGGACGGCGCACGCGGGCCGCTGGCGCGTTCGATGGCCAGCACCTTGTCGTATTACGACGTACAGGGGCGAACCTGGGAACGGCAAGCGCTCATCAAACTCCGCCCGATTGCGGGGGACATGTCGCTGGGCCGCGAGTTCCACCGGGCGATCGAGCCGTTCATTTACCGCAAGTATTTCAGCTTCTCCGAGATCAACGAAGTGAAGGCGCTGAAGCGCCGGATGGAGCAACGCACGACGCAAGCCGGGGCCGACGAACTCGACGTGAAGACGGGGCGCGGCGGGATTCGGGACATCGAATACACGGTGCAGTTCTTGCAACTGCTCAACGGCGGCGACCTGCCAGCGGTGCGGCAACGCAACACGCTGTTGGGTCTCGAATCGCTCGAAATCGCCGGGTGCCTGACCGGGCACGAGATGTACATTTTGGCGGACGCCTACCGCTTTCTGCGCAAGACCGAACACCGCCTGCAACTGTTGTTCGATTGGCAAACCCACAAGCTCCCCACGACCGTTGACGAACTGAGCAAGCTCGCGCGACGGATGGGCTACCTGCATAAAACCGTGGCGGAGGTCGGCGCCGAAGTTCGCACGCCGAAGCCCGAAGTCGGCCACGCGCCGCAAAAGCGATCGCCGCTCGATGAATCCGGCTTAGCACCTCTCGATGCACGGGTGTTGTTGATTGAACCACTCGATCAGTTCTTGAAGGACTACCACGACAAGACGCAACTGGATCGCGCGATTTTGAACCACTTGCTGCACCAGACGTTCACGGACGCGAACCAGCAAGCGGAACCCGAAACCGATTTGATTCTCGTGCAAGACCCGGACGACGCGACCATCCGCAGCGTGCTGGGCCGCTACCCGTTTCGCAACATCCCGAAGGCGTACCAGAACCTCGCCAAGCTCGCACAGGAAGAAGTGCCGTTCTTGTCGCACCGCCGGTGCCGACACTTCCTGGCCAGCATCGCGCCCCAACTTTTGCGGGCGCTGGCGGCAACGCCGGACCCGGATTTGGCACTGAACAACTTCGAGCGTGTGACCGCATCATTGGGTGGCAAAGCGGTGTTGTACGAACTCATCAGTTTCAACCCGCCGAGCCTGAAGTTGTACGTCGATATTTGTTCCACGAGTCCGTACCTGTCGGCGATCCTCATCAACAATCCGGGGATGATCGACGAACTTCTGGACACGCTGATTCTCGATCAACCCCGAACTGCCGAGGAACTGCACACGGAACTGGTCGAACTCTGCCGCGGCGCCAACGACCCTGACCCGATTTTGCACAGCTTCCAGGATAAGGAACTGTTGCGGATCGGGGTACGCGACTTATTAGGCAAAGACAGCGTGCGGCAAACCACCGCCGCGCTGAGTGACCTTGCTGACACCCTGTTGACAGTGGTGTTCGACTTGGCCGAACGGGAACTGGCCGTGAAGCGTGGGGTGAGTTGCCGGTACGTCATCCTCGGCCTCGGCAAACTCGGGGGCCGCGAAATTAGCTTTCACAGCGACCTGGATTTGGTGCTGCTGTACGAAACCGATGGCATGACCACCGGCACGGTGCCAACGACCTACCACCAGTATTTCACGCAACTGGCACAACGGGCGATCCGCGTGCTGTCCGAGCAAGGGCCGCTGGGTCGCCTGTACAACATCGACATGCGGTTGCGGCCGACGGGGAAGAACGCCAGCCTCGTCGTGCCGCTGGCCGAGTTTCACCGCTACTTCGACACCGTCGGCGGGTGCCAACTCTGGGAACGCCAAGCCCTGACTCGAGCGCGAGTGATTCGTGGGGAATCGCAATTCGCGGACGACGTGACCAGCGTGGTTCGCAAGGCGATTCTGGCCAAGCCGTGGCGCCCGGAATGGATCAACGACATCGGCACCATGCGCGATCGCATGGAACCGGCCACCGGCATCCGGCACACCAAACGCGGTCCGGGTGGGTTGGTGGATCCGGCCGGGGCACAATGCCCTTGTCGGTAATCCACTGCTCAATCGCCGTCAGGTTCGGGAACCGGCCGGGCCGGCGGCCGTAAATCAGGGTCAGGATGGAGCCGGGGGCGAACAGCTGCAGCCGGTAGCCGCTGGCCGTGGCCGTGACCTCGTAGCGCATCGCCGCCGCCGTGGCCCCGCTGGC
>JAYSXU010000002.1:0-6697 GCA_043716965.1 Fimbriiglobus sp. | reverse complement strand
CGTCGCCCATTTGCGGGACTGGTTCGCCGTGGTCGAGTCGGTCGGCGAGGACGCGGAGGGAAAGGGATTGGGTGCGGTCGATCGCTTCTTGCCGGGTTTGGCCGTAGGCCATGACGCCCGGAAGTTCTGGAACTTCCGCAATCCATCGGCCATCGTCTTCTTGCTCAACTTCAATTTTCAGCGACGCCATGTTCTCTCCTTGTCGCGGAACGTTCCCCTACCACGCCTGCCCGATCGCGCGGCCGGCGAGGTCGTAGCCGTCGGCGGTGGTGACTTTCACTTTGATGAAGTCGCCGGGTTGAAGCTTCTTCGCCTTCACGCGGATGCTGCAGTCGATGTCGGGGCTGTCGGCGTAGGTGCGGCCCACGTAGTGGTTGGCGAACTCGGGGTCGGGGCCGTCGATGATGACCGGCATTTCCTCGCCGACTTGCGCCGCCGCCCACTCGAACGCGACCGCCTGTTGCACCTCCATCAGGGCGTCGCGACGGGCGAGCTTCACGTCCTCGGGCAGGTGGCCGTCGAGCTTCGCGGCGGGGGTACTTGGCTCGAACGAGTACGGGAACACGCCGCACCGCTCGAACTTCGCTACCTTCAGGAACTCCTGCAGTTCCTCAAATTCCGCGTCCGTTTCGCCGGGGAACCCGGTGATGAACGTCGTGCGGATGGCCAAGTTCGGGATGCGGTCGCGGAGCTTGGTCAGCAGCGTTTCGGTCTTGGCGCGATCGACCCGGCGGACCATGCGGCGCAACACGCGGTCGCTGATGTGCTGGAGAGGCATGTCCAGGTACGGGATGATCTTGTCGGACTCCGCGAGAACCTGAATCACGTCGTCGCCGAAGTGTTCCGGGTAGGCGTACAGCACGCGAATCCACTGCAACCCGTCCACCTTGTTCAGTTCGGTCAATAGGTCGGCCAGCCTAGTTTTGCCGTAAAGGTCCATACCGTAGTACGTGGTATCTTGGGCGACGATGATGAGTTCCCGCACGCCGTCGGCGACGAGTTCGCGGGTCTCACGCAGGATTTCTTCGATCGGCTTTGTGACGTGCTTGCCGCGCATTTGCGGGATCGCGCAATAGGTGCAAAGCCGGTCGCACCCCTCGCTGATTTTCAGGTACGCGAAGTGGCGCGGGGTGATCCGCAACCGCGACGTGTCTTCGAGTGCCCGCACCGGCGCCGGGCGGAACACGGAACGTTGCTCCTGAGTTTGCGAAATCGCCCGATCGACCGCCGCCGCAATCTCTTCCCGCCCGAACACGCCGACGATTTGATCGACTTCCGGCACTTCTTCGAGCAACAAATCCCGGTTCCGCTCAGCCAAGCACCCCGCCACCACGACCGCACCAACACGCCCGGCTTTCTTGAGCGCCAGCATCTCCCGAATGACGCCCAACGATTCGATGCGCGCCGGTTCAATGAACCCGCAGGTGTTCACGACAACGACATCCGCCCCGTCCGCGTCCGCCCGCAGCGCGTACCCGTCCTGCGCGAGCTTGCCCAGCATTCTTTCACTGTCAACGAGGTTCTTGGGGCAACCCAGACTGATAAACGCAAACGACTTCCCCGCCGACGGCAAATCCGGCGCCTGTCGGGACGACAACAATGGCAACTGTTTCATAGTGGTTTAATCATAGGGTGAAGTGCGGCAAGCGGGAAGGCGGTTGTATGCAGAACATTCAGCTAGGGTGGGTTGCAAGTGCGGCTTCGAGCAACTGACCGGCTACCTGCATCGGGCTAACGGTTTTGCCACTTTTGCTAGCTTCCCGCGACAGTTGGTTCAGTTTCAGCAAGGTGTCGCTGTTAATCAGAACAGTTTGTGACACTTTGTCGGTATCGCCTTCACCCTTCGCTTTGAGGAGATTTTGCAGATCCGCGACAATGTGCGAAAGCCGCCACGCCCCGAATGCACCGCCACCAACATCCGGCAGGTCGGTCACGACGGTGCCGCCCATCTGCTTCGCTAGATCGTAGATTGTGTTCGCCATCGCATTGCTCTTTTCAAGACTTCGGGGGCTGACACTGCGCCGTTCACCAACTAAAAGTACGGATCAATGTGGGCCACGGGTAAATTAACTATTCCGCGTATTCTGCGAACTCGTCGAGGACACTATCGGTCGTGTGTGACAAGTATTCGAGTTCTGCCAACTCTTCAACACTGCCATACGACAAGTAGGTGCAACGTTCAGAGAGCGGCGAGTTCTCCAGTAGCGAAAACACGGGCCGCGTAATTTCCTGGTAAACCTTGTCCCGACGAGATTCCGGGGCGACGATGTGCAACGGCACGTTGATGTTCGGCAACAATGCGCACAGGTCCGCCATTCGCAACAAGCCGGAGTAAATCGCGGTCGTGTGCTCGACCTCGAACGCTCGGCGGATTGCACGGCCCTTGAGCCAGAGAACGTCGATCCGCTTCACCGTGTCCAGTGTCGTTTCGTCGTAGTTCAGCGGGAGCCTGTCCAGTAGCGAACCACTTTGTGGCGTCCAGTGTTCGGCAACACGGGAACGGTCCGCCATCGGTAGCCAGATTCTGTACCCCATTGCCTCACCGATCCGCGCCAGAGATGCCTGAACGCGGATCGATTCGCGGTCGGTTGACAGTTGAGTTGGTTCATCTGGCGCCGGAACGACGTCGTCGGGCACACTTACTGAAACAGAACGCTCGGGGCGATGAATCCGTCGTTTCAACGCGCGTTGGTATTGTTCTGGATCAATGGGGAAATTGAGAGATTCGTTCTGAATCTTGTGTAGCAATGAGTCCAAATAACTCCCGTCCTGATCGGCCAACTTTTGCAGACTGCGACGGAGCGGACCGAGCCAGTAGCCGCCGGGTTTGACTTCACGAGTAAATGATAGCTGCGAGTACACGTCCGGCTCGTGGATCGGAATGGTCTGGTCTAGCGGGAGCCAAACGGTTGCCTTGACCCTAAATCGCACGATGAACGGGTCGTCGTCGGGCACAAATAGCGGGGAATTGTCCACGAACGGCCTTCCACCACGTCGAGCACTCCGACCCAGCGGGACATTCGCACCATGTAGCAAATGAACTTGTCTCCAACACAAACCTTATCCGCCATCGGACGCTGGGATTCCCGAAAACCAGAAACGGTCCTGTCGGAGCGACTAAATGCCTCATAAGTTTCTGGGGTGAACAGGTTGCTCCAGTATGTCATTTGCCATGTCCCTTCACACTAAGCGTCGTTGCCGTACAAGCTACTTTGCTTTGCCTACTCAAGCGGATCGTTGAAATGCTCCATCGACAACACTGACCCACGTTTCCGTTCGCGCAGTGGAAGCTCAATATGGCGCTACGACGAACTTCGCCACAGTCTTTTCGTTGTCCGTGATCGACACTTCCTCGCCCGGCTGCAACCGGCGAACCACGTCCGCCAAATTCGCCTGGGCTTCTTGAATCGTGATCGTGGCCATATCCGAAACCTCCTGCCGGTGATTGTAGCATCTCGGAATGACATGTCGGAAGGTGACGACGTTCAGGTTCCCTGTCTGTGCGGGTTAGCCCGACGCGTCAGCGAGGGGTTCGGTCGGCCCCTCGCTGACGCGTCGGGCTAACAAAAAAACCGCCAGCATGTTGCGGCGGTTCAAGCTTTGACTTTCCGACCCAGACTCGCTTTATGGATCAGCAACAATTCGGCCGCATCGCAGGCGTTCTCGAAGCCCTCTTGAAGGGTGTCCGCTTCGGTAATCAGTTCCGGGTCGAGTGGCGAGGTAATTAGGTAGCCACCTTCGTCTTGCGGTTCAAAAGTCAGCATCAGCTTGCCATCCGAGACGGTGTATCGTTGTTTCTTCTTCGCCATCTCACACCCCTCGGGAACGCGGTTACAGAGATGCTTTTTACACCGCACCCAACAGATTTGGGTAGTCCACTTCGTAAGACCGCGTCTCATCGATTTTGGAACAGCACGTCCATTGGGGTGCCGGTGTTGACTTGGGAGGGGCGGTTTTGGGTGTCGCGGATTTCGCTGGTGGGTTCGACGCCGAGGGCTTGGTAGATCGTGGCTCCGACGTCGAAGGGGGTGTACGATTGCGTGATCGGATGGCCGCCGATGCGGTCGGACTTGCCGATGACCCGTCCGCCGACCACGCCGCCGCCGGTGAACAGTCCGGAGTACACGCTGGCCCAGTGGTCGCGGCCTCCGATGGTTTGCCCTGGTAGCGTGGAGATTTTCGGCGTCCGCCCGAACTCGCCCAGCACCGCCACGAAAGTTTGGTCAAGCAGCCCTTCACTTTCGAGTTCGTCGGTTAACGCGCAAATCGCCTGATCGAGCCACGGCAATAGGCGGTTTTTGAGCTTGCCCCAGTTGTCGGTGTGGGTGTCCCACGTTTGCACGATGCCCATGTTCGCCTGCACGATCGGCACCCCGGCTTGCGTCAGGCGGCGCGCGAGCAGTAGCGATTGGCCGAACTGGTTGCGGCCGTACCGGTCGCGGACTTTTACCGGTTCGCGGTCCAGGCGGAAGGCCCCGGCGACTCGCCCGGATGCCAAAAGTTCAAAAGCATGGCGTTGATGTTCTCGGAACGTCGCATCGCCCAACCCGCCCGATTCGATTTGTTCGAGCAGACTTCGTCGATCATCAACACGCGGTTGGTCGCTCCCCGTTGGCAGGCTGTACGCATCCATTCGGAAGGTCGGCGAGTTGGGGTCTTGGGCCACGAACATCGGGTCGTGGGACGCGCCCAGAAACCCGGCGTGTTGGCCGGGCCACGTCAGCGGGCCTTCGATCAAGTGGTGTGGCAACGTCACGCCGTTCGGAATGCCGTCGTGCCGTGGCCGCAGGTAGTTCAACCCGGCGGCGTAGCACGGCCAATCGCGGCGGGACAGAACGTTGTCGAGGTCCGTGCCGCGTTGGTTCGGCATGGTCGAGCCGGTCAGCAAGCGGTGCGTGCCGGGCAGGTGGCCGTTTTCCCGGTGCGATAGGGACCGCACTAGTGCCCACCGCTTCATGCGTGTTGCGAGTTGTGGCAAGTGCTCACAGATTTGAATCCCCGGCACAGTCGTTGACACCGGCTTGAACTCGCCGCGAATCTCGGCGGGCGCATCGGGCTTCATGTCCAGACAATCAATGTGGCTCATGCCCCCGGTCAAGTTCACAAGAATCACGGACTTGGTTTTGCCGCCCCCGTCGCGTCGTTCTGTGGCGTTGGAACGTTTTGGCAGAAGACCAGGAAAGCCCAGACCAACGCCAGCACCGGCAGTCAGCTTCAAAAAATCCCGACGAACAAGAGACGCAAGTAGCGGCATGGGACGTTTCCAATCAGGCCAAACGAACTGTCAGTTGGGGTAGGACTGTCAATCATAGCCGACATGGCAGGGGTGATGCAACAGAAACTTCACCCTCCGCAGGCCCATTCACAAATTGGGGTTGGGGTTTGGAGTGGGTTGTCATTCGGCGTTCTTCCTGACTGGGGAGTACGTCATGGCTGTGACCTCTTTGTTGGAACGGCTCCGAGAATTGAACGACCCTCGGGATCCCAAGGGCCAACTCGATCCGTTCGTGCCTCGGCTCACACTTGGTCTTATGGCGACGCTCGCGGGCTGTTGCACCGTCGCGGCGGTGGCCTGGTTCGGGCGGCTTCGCGGGGCGAGCAGCCGGCCGGGTGTGATCGCGGGATGATCGAAGAAGCGGTACGCGCCCGCGACACCCCGCCGGAATGCCGCGTTGCGGCTAATCGCCCAAACGCTCCAGCACCAACTGGTAGCGAGCATTCAACTGCGGATCCCCGAGATCGCAACCGTCCGTCTCCGACCCAATGTTGTTCGTCAGCCGGTGGCTCCCCAAGCCCACACGAATACGACTGACACCACGCCGGCGCAAGACTTGTGCGGAGTAATGAGGGGCGTGGCTCTGGGCTAACTGAACGTCGTTGCAGGGCCGAAGACCGAAGCGAAATCACTTGCCGAAAAATTCGCCAGACCCGTTCCGTGATGGGTGCCCCTTCCCCCCGACTGCCCGGCTTTGTAAGATGTTCACAAAGATCACCGATCATTTCACACGAAGGTCACGATGGCGTTTGCGGTCAACCCTGATTCGAGTTCGGAATTGAGTGGCGAAGAGGCCATGCCCGTCGCCGACAGTTCTTCGTCGGCACCCGACAACCCCGAAGCCCCCATCCCGGCGTTCTCCGAGATGAATTTGATCCGTCCACTGATGGATGCGATCAACCTCGCCGGGTACAAGTTCGCCACGCCGGTTCAGGCGGCGGTCATCCCGAAAGCGATGCGGGGCAAGGACGTGATCGGCCAAGCCCAAACCGGGACCGGGAAGACGGCGGCGTTCCTCATCCCGTTCTTGAACCGCTGGCGACCGCA
Source organism: Fimbriiglobus sp. (assembly GCA_043716965.1). Taxonomy (GTDB): domain Bacteria; phylum Planctomycetota; class Planctomycetia; order Gemmatales; family Gemmataceae; genus Fimbriiglobus. Next base: position 375 of record JAYSXU010000002.1, on the reverse strand, counting down.
CAAGCTGAAAGGGCCGATCGGCCTCATCATGCTGCCGACGCGGGAACTGGCGATGCAAGTGGCGACCGAAGCGGTGAAGCTCGCCCCGAGCAAACGGTTTAGCACCGTGGCCGTGTACGGCGGGTCGCGGATGGGCACGCAACTGGCGTCCCTGCAAAAGGGCTGCGACCTCGTGGTCGGCACGCCGGGGCGGATGCTCGACCACTTGCGCCGCGGGTCGATGAGCCTGCAAGACGTTCGCTACGTCGTCCTGGACGAAGCCGACCGAATGCTCGACATCGGCTTCCGCCCGGACATCGAACGCATCCTGCGGCGGTGCCCCGCCGAGCGGCAAACGCTGCTCATGTCCGCGACCGTGCCGGACAGCATCAAGAA
>JAYSXU010000001.1:0-6700 GCA_043716965.1 Fimbriiglobus sp. | reverse complement strand
TACATCCGGCCGTTCGGCACGTCAATTTGGCCCGCGCCAGTCAAGACGTAGAGTCCAGACTTAGCGTCTTGAACGTTTTCCAACAACAACTTGCCTTGGGCTAACCCCCGAAGTTCAGCGCCGGTTCCCAGTTTACAGTTGGTCGCTAACTCATCGAGTCGGACACCCGCAGCCGTTAGCCACACCTTGTAGCGGAGGGGACTCTCGAACGCGACTCGCGCTTCGCCGCCGATCGTGCCTTGGTAGAGGTTCGCCGACAGGTCCGGGAACTCCAAGACGGGCACGGTGTAACAACCGGGCCGCACAGCGTCCGGTTGTTGGGGGCGAACGCGATACGTCATCTTCACATTGGTGAGTGGCTGTTTCGCAATGCTAGCTCGGTCAAACCACGCATTCCCCAGAATCGCCCCGAGGTGCGTCCCCTCGTACTTGCCGACCGATGCGATTGATCCATGCACGTCTTGCCAATCAATCCCGGTGTCCAGGCTCACACCGAGAAGTCTTAATTCCGCATTCCAGTACAGAATCGGATCGGCTGATGTCGGTGCTTGCGCACGGCTCACACGGTTAGGGTGTTGCAGCGGCATACGCTGGCTGACCAAACTGCCTGGACCATTTGTAGTGCCGTTTCCAGGGCCGTTTCCAGGTGACGACTGTGAAGGCATCTTCACCACTAAATGCCGCACGTTCAGATCCATTGGCCCGTGGATGTTCAGATCTTTGATTCCCTCGCGGGCTTTGGCAGGCAAGGCGTTCAAGAGTGCCGAATCCAGCACGAACGGTCGCATCGAGATGCCGCCCAGGTTCGCCCAGACTTCGCTTTCCGTACCGAAACGGATTTCGGCTGCGTTCAGTGCAAGTTGGCTGGCACCATGTTTGGCCGTAAACCACCCGAGATCAATTTTGCCCTGCGCGTACCGCAACACGCCCGCCAGTTCATCCAAATCGTAGGGGAAGAATTCGGGCGTGACCGACGGCCCTTTGAAGTTGACAGTCAGTTTCAAATCCGCCGCCGCGTTGAACGGCGGTTCGCCGGGCAGGGCGTTCGTCGTCACGGGGACAACTAACCGGCTGGGGTCATTACCCAGGAGTGCCGTTGCGGTTGGAATTGGGGTGCCACGTTCGATGATTTCGACGTCGGCACCAAACGTAATCTGCCCCCGTGGTGCGAGCGTCTGCCATGCATTACCGACTTTTAACGTGGCCAGTGCCGTCCTGAAATCCTCATCGAGTGGTAGATTTTCGCCTTGCAAATGCAGGGTCAGTTTGCGGTCGTCCGTTCCAGGCAGCGGTTCATCGTCGCCGTTCACCCAAAGCCGTCCGTTCGCGTGAACCGCTTCAAAATCGCGGAGTTCGACCCGATCGGTGTCCAGGATTGGACCCAGCGGCATACCCGGACGGAGCGGTCGATCCGGCGCCACGGCGGCGACTCGAATGAAGATGCGGCCACGGATTTTCGACAGCGAATACGGGAAGTGGGTGTAGTTGATCGTGCCGTCGTAGAGCCGGATTCGGAAGGTGTTTTCACAGCGGTTCACGTCTTGGGGTTGGCGAATTTCAACGACGAAATCCCCTCGCCCGTTCGCCTGCAACTTCCCCAGCGATGTGGCGTACTTCGGCGGCATCGCGGCGATCAGTTTTTGATCAATCGGAAAATCCACACCGGAGAGCTTCAGGTCAATCAACGGGTCTTGTCCCTCAGCCCCAATTCGCCCGGTCAGTTCCACACGCCGATTCGCCGCGCTCCCAGACATTTGAACGCGGAATTCATCCTTGCCGTCCACCGTGGCAATTTTTTTGACCGAACCGTTCAGTTCTTGAACCGGGTACTTAAACTTCTCGTACACGATCGCCAGCCGGTTGGGCCGGACCTCAACTTCTTGCTTCAAACCGCTCGGCGTCCGAGACAGAATAATACCCAGGTCGATTGTTCCGGTCGGACTAAACATGGTTCGGGCACGGTTCGCGCGTTTGGGTAATTTCGCAAACAATTCGTCATCCAGCGGCAACTCATGAACCTGAATGTTGAGTCGATCCAGCTTGTCTTCGATTGCGTCCCAAAAACTCGGCGTAGATTCGACAGCACGGACTGTTGGGGGAAGCGGTTGCGGCACCGTGACCGTTGGCGTCGGATTTTGGACCAAGATGACCGCAGGAGTCACGATCACCTGTTGTGAACCAGCACCCGAAAGTTGGGGTACGACCAGTGGTTTTGTTTCCAGACTCAGATCAATGCTCGCTTTGCCGAACCGCGCGGTCCCTTTTTCAAGCGTGAGCTTGTTGTCTTTGAATTGCACAACCGCCGCGATGTGTTCCAGTGGCCAAGGCAGCGCGGCATCTTCGTACCGCCCCTCACGGACTTCCACTTTCAGGTCGAACTTCAATGGCATGGTGGGGTCGATTTTCAGATCCGCTTTGATGCCAACATGGGCACTGAATTGGGACAGGTGGTCCCCCGCAGCCGGGTGCAGTTTGGCGAATGCTGGTGCCAAATCTGGCGTGAGGGCCAAATCCGCAACTTCGATCCGCACCGATACCGTCTGATCAATCCGGTTGACCTTCGCGGACACCGTCATCGGCACAGTCAGTCCACCGGGGTGTCCGTTGACCGACGGCGCCACTGTGAACTGTCCTTCAATTTTCAGCAACGAAACGGGGTCGTTCAGTAGGTTGAGTTTCGCATTCGCAATCACAATCGGTGGAAATCCATCCGGCCGTTCATCGGCAATGTTGACCGTCGCATTCCGGACTAACAGCGTCGGCACGGGTTTCATTGTCGATTCGGAGCGTGCCGAAATCGGCAGATTCCACGTCCCATCGGCACGCCGAGAAATGCGGATTGTCGGGTCGTCTAACTCAATTTTGCGGATGACGAGTTGGCCGCGAATGAGTTGTTCTTTGTCGTGGGAAATGGTCGCCGCGGGTGCGACGAAAAACGGCTGCGATTCGCCCTTGTGCGTGAGCGTCAGGTTCGTGATGGAAATGCCACCGAGCAGGCGCAGGTTCGCCGACTCGACTTCAACGTCCACATCCGGCAACTGCTCGCGCAACACCGTAATGAGCGCGTCCCGGACCCGGTCCGGGCTGACCCAGTCTTGCATGACCCAAATGCCGCTAATGACCCCCGCGATTCCCGCAAGGATCAGGCCGCGAATCAGCCAACTCCGCAAAAGTCCCATCCGTGCCATCCGTGGCCGCCAGGAACCGAACATCAGCAGAGCTATGAGAAAGCCCCGCCACCGCAAAACAACAAGCCTCTGCCTGCCGAGTGCGGCGGGATAATACGGTGGGGTTGGAATCTGGTCAATTGCGAACGCTGGAGTGAATTGGGCGTCGGTCAAACCGCCTTGCGCCCAACTCAGGCTTGCTTCGTCGCGTGGATCAAGAGTTCGGCGGCGCGATCGACTTCGGCTTCGGTGGTGTAACGTCCGACGGTGAGTCGCACGGCGCCGATGGATTCGCTTGGCGGAATCCGCATCGCACACAACACCGCCGATGGCGTGAACTGCATCCCGTATTTGGATTCGTGGCAGGCGGCGCCGTTGGAGGCAGCGATTTCGGGGACTTTGGCGAGCAGTTGCGGCCCGATGTGGCCGTGGAAGTTGATGTTCAGGGTGTTCGGCAATCGAAGTTCCGGGTGGCCGTTCAAAGTGATTTTCCCCGGCAAGCCGTCGAGCAGTTTTCGGTACAGCCGATCGCGGAGTTGCTTCAACTTTTCAGTTGCAGTGGGCAAACTTTCGCGGGCCAGTTCCGCAGCGACACCCAGCCCCACGATGTACGGCGTGTTTTCCGTCCCGGCGCGCCGCCCGCGCTCGTGGCCGGCGCCGTGGATCAGCGGTTCCAGCTTCACCCCACGGCGAACGTACAACGCACCGATGCCCTTCGGCGCATACAACTTGTGCCCGGCGATGGTCAACAAATCAACGCCGAGTTCCTTCACGTTCACCGCGACTTTACCCAACGATTGCGCACAATCGGTGTGGATGAGTGTGGGCAAACGGGACTGGCGTGCCACGTCAACAATCTCGCGAATCGGCATCAGCGTGCCGGTTTCGTTGTTGGAGTGCATCACGGAGACGATGCGGCGTGACGTGCCGAAACTCGATGCGCGAAACTCGCGGAGATCGGGCAACCCGTGTCGATCGACTTCCATAAAAGTTACCCTCGCACCGAGGCGGCGAAGGTAGTCCACGGTGTGTAGCGTGGCCGGGTGTTCCACTGTTGTTGTGATGATGTGACACCGATCCGGCGTGATGGAATCGGTGTTCCAATTCTGGACCCAACCCCGCCAAGTGAGCGATGCCGGACGGGCAATCTGGCACGCCCCCATGATCGCGTGGTTGGTCGCCTCCGAACCGCCGCCCGTGAACACGATTTCATCCGGCTCCGCACCAATCAACGCCGCGACTTGCTGCCGGGCTTTCTCAATCGCCGCACTCGCAGCCTGACCAAACGAATGTGAACTGGATGGGTTCCCAAAGTCCTCCCGCAACGAACGCGCAATCGCATCCGCAACCAACGGATCAACCGGCGTCGTGGCGTTGTAATCGAGATAAATGGGGCTGGCCATAGGGTGTCACTGCGAACTGGTAACGGAACCGGACATGCGGCACATTTTAGCAGCCGGTGCGTGAATTGGATTTCGATTGCCGACCGCTATTGTGTGGTCTTTGTGTACACTGTTATTTTACAGGTGTTTGAAATTCAATCGCCGTGTTCCATTCTGGATAACGATCAATCTCCCTCATCAACCGGAGCCCGAAATTGCTTGATACGACAGCAGATGGGACGAACATGTCGAATTTCCGGCAAACTGCATTCGCGGCCCTTGCCATCGTGTTGGCATTACTCGTAGGCGTGGCGGTCTCCCAATTCCCGATGAACGACGAGTCGGGCGAAGCTCCCGCCGTTAACCAACCGCTGTCCTCAGTCAAGGAGAAACAATCGCCCATTCAAGACTCCGAACCCGTGATCGGAGTGTCGATCGGGACTCGGCACCGAGCCTATCCACTGGCCGATCTGTGGGCACCGGATCGCCACATCCTCAACGATCTGTTCGACGAAACCCCGCTTTCCGTCACGTTTTGCAACCTGGACAATTGTGTGAAGGCCTTTACCGACAACACGAGATCTGACACGTTGGAACTGAGCAATGGCGGGGCGAATCCGCGTAAAGCAAGAAAGATGTTACTCATCGTTCAGGGAAGAGCATTCGAGCAAGACACGCTGTTGCCATTAGACGGCGACACGGAACACCCATTTCCCTATCAGCCGGTGGACGCGATTCGCACGACGTGGGGGAAGTGGCGCGCGGCACACCCCGAGACGGAACTGCGTGCGAATGGCCAGTTATATGCGCCAGGAACTTGGTGAACGCCCAAGGTAATTACGGCACAGTCCGGAACCGGGGGCCGGTACGGATTTCGGCGTTGTCGCCGGGGCTGCGTTCGGGCGGGCCGGTTTGCCAGTTGGGTCCGGCGATGCCGACGCGAACGCCTTCGACGTAAAGGCGGTTCATCTCGTTCGGGTCGAAGCCGATGCCGGTGTCATACGCCGCGAATTCTTGCCGTAACGAAACGACGTGGAAGTTCAAACCACCGAGTTGCGACATGTGATAAAGGTTCGAGACATCGCTGCGGGTGTGGGCGTGCATCAGGGCACCCCCGGACGCACTCAGGACTTTCAACACGCGGGGTTGGACGCGGGCCACTTCGGGGAAGAACTTCCCGGCCACAATGACATAGAGGTTCGCACCCGGACCCGCATCTTGAAGCACATGGGGTGGGACAAAAACAGGGGCGGTCACGCCACCATCGACGTGCATTTCGGTGTAGGGCTTGCCGTCCAATTCGAGATCAATCGGCACGGGGGGAAACACACCCGGCACCGAACAGGAAGCCAGTAAGATATCGTGAATCAACTGCCGCGAACCGGCGCCCTTTTCCGCAATGGCACCCAGATCCCAGACCACAGCACGCCGACTGTCCAGTTGCGTTGTGGCCACGTAAAGCCGACGACCTTTGCGATGTTCTGCGGCGATAGCAATGACCATTTCATCGGTCACGCCGTTTTCGACAATTCGCCGCAACGGGGCCGACGTGGCGACAGAATCCCGAAACGGAATCGTTGCCCAATAGCGAATGCGGAAGACGTCCCGTTGTCCCACTTCGTTGTAAACTCGGCGCATCTCGAAGTCGTACTTTTGCCCGAGAAATGCCAGCGGTGCGATTAGTGCCCCGGTACTGATCCCGGTCACCACGTCAAACTCCGGTCGAGTGTTTGACCGGGACCACCCGTTCAAGACCCCGGCTGTGTAAGCACCATACGACCCACCGCCAGATAGCGCAAGGATGTTCAACGGCTTGCGCGACGGCGTCGCCGGTTCGACCGCAATGGGTAACCCGTCAATGGGAAGCCGCGTGGGAATGTTTTCCGTGGCCGGTGTCGGGGTCGCTTCCGGTCGGTCGCGGTTCGTGCGAACATCGGGCCGCTTACGCGGGAATAGCCACGCCGGCATACACCCTGTGATCGTGAGGGAAACAGACAGCAGAATTAGCGTGAACAATCGGCCCATAACGTACCGGATACCCGGAACTGCGGCCTGCTGTCAACCCAGCGATTTCAATTTCCAATTCAAGATGCAGCAGCCGGTTCAAACTGAGTGCCGACGTGCCGTGGGGTTGACCCACACGGGTTGCGC